>CALYUZ010000077.1 GCA_945492685.1 uncultured Methanomassiliicoccaceae archaeon
GGAGGCGTTGGTCACCATCGTCACCAGGAAGGAGCTCCTCGCAAGGGAGAGGCAGACCGGCATCACAGCCGGACTGGACTCCGGATCCTCCACCACCAAAGCGGTCATCATGGAGAACAACAAGATCATCGGAAAGGCCTGGACGCCTTCCGGAGACGTCGTCGCATCCGCCACCCAGGTGCTCAATGCCGCCATGGAGATGGCCGGTATCGAGATGAAGCAGATCGAGGCCATCGGAACCACCGGATACGGACGTTTCACCCTCGGTGACCACTTCGGCGCCAAACTGGTGCAGGAGGAGCTCACGGTCAACTCCAAGGGAGCCGTCTGGCTCGCCGACAAGCAGAGGGGAGAGGCCACCATCATCGATATCGGTGGAATGGACAACAAGGCCATCACCGTCAGGGACGGAGTGCCCGACAACTTCACCATGGGAGGTATCTGCGCCGGAGCATCCGGAAGGTTCCTCGAGATGACCAGCAAGAGGCTCAAGATCGAGATCGGAGAGCTCGGTGCCCTGGCGGACAAGGGTAACTGGAAGAACGCCAAGATGAACTCCTACTGTTCCGTCTTCGGTATCCAGGACCTGGTCACCACCCTCGGAGACGGAAAGAGCTTCGAGGATGTCGCCGCGGCGGCATGTCACTCCGTCGCCGAGCAGGTCTACGAGCAGCAGCTCCAGGAGATCGATGTCAGGCACCCCATCATCCAGGTCGGCGGAACCTCGCTGATCTCCGGACTGGTCACCGCCATCGGGGACGTCCTCGGAGAGAGGCCCATCGTCCCGCCGGACTCCCAGTACATCGGTGCGGTCGGCGGTGCGCTCCTGAGCTCCGGATTCCTGTGAGGGATTCCAATGGACATAGAGGTAATAGGAGACGACCCCTTCGGGAGCGAGGCATACTCCAAGCTCTTCGATGAGATCATGAGCGATCTCAACAAGGCTGTCCTGATCGACAAGGTCAAGCTCCTGCTGAACCCGAAGACGCCCCTGTTCGTCTTCTCCATCGTCCTCAGGGCCGAGCCCGGGAAGAAGACCATCCCGGACGTCTCCACCGTCAGGATGGAGACCGAGGGTGTTCACGTCACGATCACCCAGGAGCGCTACGCTCCCGACATCCTCGCCGCACTCTGGAAGAGGTACGGGAGGAACAACGTCTACCAGCAGACCCGTTTCGACCTCGATGTGAAGGGAGCTACGGAGGCTGAGCTGGCAGAGATGGTCGTGTCTTCCGGAGAGGAGGACAAGAGGGAGATCATGGGAGCCATCTGGAGGACCATGCCCGAGGGCATCAAGAACCGCCGCACCCTGATGGACGGAAACGTCATCACCGTCGTGGCGACGGAGGAGGTCCTCCTCCCCGAGATGCTCGCCAAGGGCCGTGAGATCCACGCTTCGATGGGAGGTGCAGCCTGATGTTCGAGGTCATGATGTACGACGGAGGAGTCTACCGCTCCGAGGAGCTCTTCGAGATGATCGAGGATGTCGGAGGCGTCGTGCTCCAGAAGAACAGGAGCTCCCAGATGCTCACCGTCATCATGTCTGTTCCCGGAGAGGACAAGGAGGCCATCTCCAAGCTGTGCAACGACATCGGAGGAGTGGTCAAGGAGGTCCCCCTTGCGGGAACCGAGATTGCCGTCGTCGGACCCACCCTGGGAAGGCACCACATGCCCCACCCCATCTGCGACATCGCGGAGGAGCTGAGGCGCTACGGTTCCATCACCGTGGTCATGGGAATGGCCAGGGGAAGGGGAAAGGCCACCGCGCAGATGTCGAGGACCGAGAGGGAGATCGTGGACGAGTACGATGCCGCCATCTTCGTAATGGGTAACTTCAAGTCCTGTGTCGAGACCAAGGCCGAGCTCATCCGTGATGTGCACGTCCCCACAGTCCTGGTATCCGGACCCAAGCCCGAGGGAGTGGACGACTGCTGCGAGGCCATCGTCTCAGGCGTCGGACGCAAGGCATCCAGGATGAGGACGCCTCCCGAGAGGGCCAAGCTCGAGGAGATCGCCGATACCCTGGAAGCAGTGCTCAGGGACAAGAAGAGGAGCCTCGAGGAGGATCCCCTGTTCGTCCACCCTGCCGAGGTCAAGACCATCCTCGAGAATTACGAGCCGATCAACATGTGCCTCAGGCCCGCACCCATGGTCCTGCACCTGGACGGACTGAGGATCAAGATCCCCTACTCCGAGCACCGCGAGTATCTGGAGAACGTCATGGTCTACGGGCGCAGGCTCGGGGACGTGGCGGACATCTTCCCGTCCAAGATCGACGACAGCAGTATCATCGTCAGGATCAAGACCCGCTCGCAGGTCGAGGACGAGGACAAGGCCAGACAATGAAACGCATGGGCACGTATGTGCTCATCATCACCCTGGGTTCCGACCTCACCACCGAGGTCGGTGCCCTGGGCACCTTATCTTTTCCAGCCGGCACCTATCTCTACGCCGGCAGTGCGTTGGGAGGACTCGATCAGAGGGTCTCCCGCCACATCCGTCACGAGAAGACGGTGAAATGGCACATCGACCGTCTCACCGTCGCGGCGGATTCCGTCGTCGCATACGAATCCTATCCGGATTACATCCCCGAGTGCGAGCTCGCTTCCATCGCAGAGGAATGCGGGATGATCCCCTTTGTCGACGGCTTCGGATGCTCCGACTGCTCCTGTATTACCCATCTCCTGAGGGTCACCGAAGGTTCATTGGACCTCTTGATAGAACGTGCGCACCTGGAACCGTTCCGGGACCGTCGTAATGAGATTAAATGAGATAATCTTCCTGAGACGGCTAACCTTTAATACGCACGCACGCGTGGGACGGTCCAGATAGCACCGCCCCTAGAGGACGGGAGGCATCAATCATGAAATCGATCAACGCACCCAACATGACCGAGGAGGTCTTCGAGAAGATCTTCGGACTGGTCAAACACTCCGAGCAGGACGGAAAGATCGTCGTCACCCCCGCCAACGCCGAGGAGCTCTCCAAGGTCACCGCAGTCGTCATGGCCAACGGAGGAGCAATCATGCCCCTCTCCATGAAGAGCAACCACTACGACCCCGATGTGTACGTGGACATGTCCGAGATGGCATCCATCATCGAGATCGACACCATCGCCATGACCGTAAGGGTCCAGGCCGGATGCAAGATCTCCACCCTCATCGACGCCGTCGCCGCAGAGGGATTCACCCTCGGAGTCATCCCCGCCGGAGAGGACACCACCGTCGAGCAGTGGGCATACAAGGAGGAGGCCGGAATCGGATCCTACAAGTACGGAACCGTCAAGGACAGCGTCTACAACATCCGCGCTGTCGCCAACGATGGAAGCATCCTGACCACCGGATACGACAAGATCGGATACTACATGTCCGCCTACAACCTGATCCAGACCCTTGCAGCCTCCAATGCAAGGCTCGCTCTGATCACCGAGGTCACCTTCAAGCTCCACCCCGCAGGAGTAACCAAGGCCGTCACCTACAACGTCACAGACGCCGCCATGCTCCAGGCAGCATACACCAAGATCGTCCAGGAGCCCTCCGTCAAGCCCCTCCACATCTCCTTCGCCGGAACCAAGACCGTCCTGGCATTCCAGGGAGCAGAGGAGTTCGTCGACCTCGACATCGAGATGGTCGACGCCATCATGGCCGATGTCGGAGCCACCAAGGGAGACGACGGAGAGGAGTGCTGGGCAGGAATCCGCGGATGCGACTGCGTGAACCCCAACCTCAACACATATTATGTTCCCCTCAAGAACCTCGCAGCGTTCATCGATGCGGCCAAGGGAATCGCCGACTTCCAGTTCAGGGGTAACGTCCCCGACCGCAGCACCGTCGCAGTCAAGCTGACCGGTGAGGTCGACGAGGGCAAGTTCTCCGACGCAGCCGACAAGGCAGAGGAACTCGGAGGAAGGTCCACCGTCAGGTGCCCCAGCACATACCGCAACGAGGGTGCAAGCGAACTCATCAGGAGGATCGACAACGCATTCCTCGGAGCAGAGGTCGAGGAGCCCAAGAATCTGAGCCGTGTCGTCACCCCCGAGATCATCGAGGAGATCAAGGCCGCCATCGGTGCCAAGAACGTCAACGTCAACGCCATGGACAGGATCATCTACAGCCACGACCTTGCACCCCTCCCCAAGGAGGCCGGAATTGCGTTTAAGAACGTCCCCGACGTCATCGCCAGGGTCGAGAACGTCCAGCAGATCTCCGCAGTCATGGCCATCGCATACAAGCACGGTATCCCCGTGGTTCCCAGGGGTAACGCCTCTTGGGGTCTGGGCGGATGCATGCCCACCAACGCAGGTATCGTCCTCGACATGACCTCCAAGATGAAGAACGTCCTCGAGATCAACACCGAGGAGCTCTACGTCAAGTGTCAGGCCGGAATCACCTGGAAGAACCTGCTCGACGCCGTCATGAAGAAGGGATACATCATCGGATCCTACCCCTCCAGTTTCCCCTCTGGAACAGTCGGAGCATGGATCTCCACCAACGGAATGGGAATCGGTTCCTACAAGTACGGATCCGCAAAGGACAACATCCTCAACTCCGAGATCGTCCTCGACGACGGAACCATCGTGGTCACCGGATACGACGGACTCGGATCCTACAGGTCCATGTACAACCTGAACCAGTTCGTCGCCGGAGCCGAGGGAACCCTCGCAGCCGTCGGAACCGTCACCTTCAGGATCTACCCCATGGGAGAGGTCAGGTGCCTCGCCTACGAGTTCGATGAGCTCAAGCAGATGGACGGACCCATCCAGGATGTCGTCAACCATGCATCCGTCAGGCCCCTGCACATCGCCTGGTCCGACCACCTCCACTTCGAGAACCAGAGGCGCGCCGGTGTTCATGCACCCGATGTGACCAACCTGTGGCTCGTCACCCTCCAGGGAGACGCCAAGCACAACGACCTCGAGGAGGCCGCTGTCGATGCCATGGCCGAGAAGTACGGCGGAAGGAAGATCGCATCCGAGATCGCGGAGCACGAGTGGGAGGAGAGATGCTACGAGTTCAGGGCAAGGAAGCTCGGAGTCGGAGAGATCCCCGGAGAGGTCATCGTTCCTGTACACGACTGGGGAACCTTCACCGATGAGTGCTACGATGGATTCGAGGCTATGAAGATGGAGGCCGGAGGAATCATCGGAGTCATGGTCGACAGGTCCACTACCCTGTTCATGCCCTACTACTTCAAGGACGACGAGCTCCTGACCGGAATGCTCGCATTCGGATTCAACTTCTACCTCGGAGACA
>CALYUZ010000078.1 GCA_945492685.1 uncultured Methanomassiliicoccaceae archaeon
TCTAGGGGTTATGACGTCGCCTTCACACGGCGGAGGTCGCCGGTTCAAATCCGGCTGGGTCCACCATCTCTGATTCTTCTCATCTCAGCTTCGGTTCTTGTCGGAACACTTATTGCACCCGACCCTAATCACCGCCCATCATGGCAGTGGACATACCCGATTTCCAGACGACCGAAGAGGGTCGCCAGTACGAGAAAGAGATCATGCTCGTCCTCCAGGGCGAGAAGAAGGACTATCCCAGCTACTTCGGCGGACTCAAGGTGGCCTCGGGGAACGAGTTCCCCGTCTACAGTCCCATCGACGAGTCGATCAAGTTCGGCATCTTCCAGGAACCCGAGGAGGGGATCATGGTGGAGGCGGTCTCCGCGGCCGTCAAGGCGTTGGAGACATGGTCGTTCACACCCATCGAGGAGAGGGCATCCTACTTCGAGAAGGTCCTGAAGGTCATCCAGGCACGCAGGTCGTTCTACGCTGCGGCGGTCACAGTCAGCACGGGAATGGTCCGCGAGGATGCCTATGCAGAGGTTGACAGGCTGATCGAGGTGATCGGAAAGGCCATCGAGGATTCCAAGACCCTTGGAAGGAAGAGGCCCGTGGGGGTCTGGGCTGTGCTTTCCGCCCACAACTCCCCATTCGCATCACCTGTCGGATACGCGGTGTCGGCGATGATCGCAGGGAACACCGTGGTCATGTGCCCCTCCAAGTACTGCCCCACACCCATCTACATGTTCTACGAGCTCGTGGACAAGTACGGGCTCCCCGGCGGAGTGTTGAACCTCGTTGTGGACAGGAAGGATTCTTCCACGGAGCAATTGGCCAACGACATGCGTGTGGCAGGCATCGCGGCCACCGGATCCGGAGAGAGGCTCGAGGATCTGATGTTCCTCCAGGTCGATGACGAGCTGAAGTTCATCAACGAGATCAAGGGGATGAACCCCGCCATCGTCTACAGGCCCTCGGATATGAAGGCGGCCGTCAGGGACATCGTGGATTCTGCATTCGCATACAGCGGTCAGCGTCTCCACTCATGCTCCAAGGTGATCATCACCGCCGACGATCAGAAGAAGTTCATGGAGGTCCTGTCCGAGAGGATGAAGGACCTGAGGATCGGCGATCCCGTCAACGACACGTCCTTCGCCGGACCCCTCATCAGCAAGGAGGCCGCCAAGAGGTTCTCACAGCTCGCAATGGAGAATGCCGGATACGTAGTGGCCAAGGCCATGCCCGTCATGGATGCTCCCGGCGAGAACTATGTGGCACCCATCGTCCTCTCGGGATTGGATGATGAGAACGACCTCAACTTCATGGATTCCGGACTGCCGATCCTCAACATCAAGGTGGTCGGAAGCTTGGATGAGGCGTTCGACGAGATCCAGGACACCGAGTGCGGATTGTCCGCAGGCATATTCACCAAGGATCCCAAGGTGATCGACCGCTTCAAGTCCGAGGTCGACGTGCCCTACAGGTACATCAACGAGAGCAGTCGCGGACTTCCCGCAGCATACTCATCGGAACTGACCAGCTTCGTACGCTGATCAGACCACTATGACGGGGTTCCTGACGATGCCCTTGACGGCGGACATCAGGGACTCCAACTCCTTCTTCCTGTACGGCTTTATGCCGATCTTCGTCGGATCCCTGTTCTTCTGGGGGTCGAACGGGTGCATCACGAACTTCTGACATCCTTTCGACTGGTTGGCGATCTCGGTGATCTCATCGACACCGATGACTCCCGGCATCATGTCCACCGTGACGAAGAAATCGTAGTTGAGCTTCCTGATGATCTCCAGGGACCTCATCTGATCGGGCGTCATTATGTCCCTGATGTGGACATCGACTATGTCCACGTATCCGGCACCAACCAGATCATCGAGTCTGTCGGGGTCCTCCGCCGCTGTCAGAAGTATGCTGCGGAGCCTAGGGGGTTTGACCGACATGATCAGTTTGTGGATTCCGTCGAGTTTCAGTGGATCCACGGTAAGCGAGGCTATCGCTAATCCGTCCAGGGAATCGACATCCGAACGGAGTGAATTGGTTATCTCCACGAGGCTTTGGCTCGGGCCGTCACCGTCATCGATGTATAACACCGAAACGCACCAGCCCGGACACAGGGTCGTGTTCGTCCTGACGAACTTGGCTACATGCATCGTAAAAAGAATTGAGTTGGACGATATTAATCACTTTTTCTCTACCATTGGATGAATTTGAAAACAGTGCTAAAAATGATTATTGGAACCTAAAAACGATAATTCTCAGTTCCTATGACCACGGAATGTGTTGGCCAGACCGTTCAGGATGACGCATCCGTCCCTGTCCAGATCGTCGATGACTATCAGGGATCCGTACCTCATCACAGATACCGATGCCACCGCCAGGGCGTATTCGCCGGACCATGTGCGGGTCATTATCGGTCTGTCCGCCTCGGGTATCCTCTCGGACAGACGATGCAGGTCGGTGTTCCTCTCGAGGCATGATTTCATGTTGTCCGTGGCCGGATCGATGACGCATCCGACGGGTGATGACTCCACCATGTCCAGAAGGTCGGATATGTCCGCGGACCTGAACGCGACGGGGCATCCGGTGATGGAACCCAGTTCGGACAGTGATGTGCAGTCGCAGCCGGTGATAAGCGGAAGGTTCCCGATGAGTGCGGATGCGGTCAGCAGCGATGCGGGGTTGCGGGATTCCAGTATCATGCCTCCGTCCCACACGGTGGACACGACACGCACCGTCTCCGTGTAGATTTCGGGATCGGAGATGTCATCCCTGATGCATACGGCCTTGAAGTTGTCGAGGTCGGATGTCCTCTCCATGATCTCGACAATGCGGACCGCTGCCATCTGGGGTCCGAGAGCATCGGTGATCGACAGTGAGAGGACAGCGGGCGAATCCCCTCCGACGGTGATATCCGAGAATGTGATGGTTCCGGTCATGTTATCACAGGTCTGCAAGCTCCTCTCCGTAGACGCGTGCCATGTCGGCCGCTCCGGGTCCCCTGACGATCAGCATGTCCGCTCCGGCGAGCATGACCGCGAGTGCCTCGGTCGCTTCCAGCATCGATGCCCTCCTGGCGTCCCAGCCCTCATCGAGCGCGTCCCAAGCGTAGGTGACGTCTATGATGACCGGATTCGAGCATGTTCTGTCCCCGGAGAGTCCGCGGGCACGGTACTCCTCAATCCTTCCCACAAGGTCGCCGAGCTCTGCCGCCTCGGTCACATGTCCGAAGGACACCACAGCATCGTGCTCTCCGCAAACGGAGGATGCCATGTCCGCATCCCTGCATCCGATCACGGCGATGTGTCCGTCGTCGCGGACATGGTCCGATAGGAGCATGAGGATGGAATCCTTGATCTCCGAGGCCACGGCCTCGATGATATCTGCCGATGCATCCACGGTCACAGGGAGACGGGTCCTGTCGCATACTGTCCTGACGAGCGACACGGCCGATTGGACATCATTATTATCGGCGATCCTGAGGCAAACGCCGTCAGCACCGATCTCCTTCCACATCACGGCCCATTCGGCAGGATCGGTCTGCCTTCCGGAGAACATCTCCGCCGCAAGTCCGGGATACGATGACAGGTCGTCGATGACCTCTCCGAAGACCAGGGGTCTGCGCCTCCTGGCACCGTCCAGGTCCAGGAATGGCAGGCTACGTGCGCCTCCTGCGGCGTAATCTCCCTTTCCGAGACGGAGCTCCTTCAGCTCCGATGCGGTGCGTGATGTCTTCGGGAGGCGCATGGTACCTCAGTTGAGTTCGGAGAACTCCTTGAGGGTAAAGATCCCGTTGAGTCCGTCGATGATCTGCGGGAGCGCATCCTTGATCTGCTCCGCGGTCTTGTCGCTCTTTCCGATATCCATGACGAGCTCCAGGTACATGGTCTGATAGCAGATCTTGACCTTGCTGAACACGGAGATGAGATTGACGTTCCAACCGGCGATGACGCTCAGGGCCTGGGTGATGGCACCGGGGCAGTCAGGAATCTCCATTCCGACCTTCACGAGGTGGGTGTCGGATTTGAAAAGCGTGAGCGAGAGGATCCAGGAATCGGCATCCATGGTGATCAGGATGTTCTTGCCGTCGATGTCCTTGAGGACATCTCCGTAGACCTCGGAGACATCGAAGCATCCATCATCGATGGTTGTGGGGTATCCGCGCTTGATCTCCTCCTTTCCGTCCTGGGAGGAGTTGCCCTTGAACAGTCTTCCGATCTCTGCGGGCTTGATGTCGATCCTTTTGATCTTGGAGACGCTCTCGTCGTTCTTGGCCTTCAGACTGTCGAAGGATTCGAGGAGGAGGTCGCTCTCACCGGCGAAGTTGAGGTCCGCCATGAGCTTCCAGACGATGACCGTGTCAGATATTCCGTTGAGCGAGATGGAGTTCAGGATGTTGATTCCCTTCTTGGCGAGGAAATCAGCCGCCTGTGCGCTGGATCCGGGCACATCGTCGAGGTACATGGTGATGTGCGTGAGGGTGCGGTAGTTCTCCTGGGGGAACATGGAGAGTATGATCTCGTAGTCTTTGGGTCCCTGTGCGGGGTGTTTGAAGAGTGTGCTGTAGACGCATCCCCCATCCACGAGTCCCATGGTGTCGGACATCCAGTTGTCCACCTTTATCTTCGAGCCGTTGACTTTCGCGAATTCCCAGATCTTCATTCAAGACCCCTCTGATATCGCCCGATTAGGTTGGTCACTGAAAAAGCTAATGGTAGGTTACCTGCGAGTTGATTTAGCTGCCATTGCAAACATCACAGACGGATATTATCGTACCTGTCCGCACACCCAGACATCATGGATTTCGGAGAACGGTCGGCCTCGGTTGACAGCATGAACAGGTGTCAGCGTGCATGCGACCCTCGGGGCGCATCAACACACAGGTAAACTGACATCAAAGGCTTGGCACATCGGAGGTCCGCGAGTCTGTCGTCGTCGGATGGGAACTGGTTCTTGGGGGATGTGAGTGCCTGGGTCCAACATGGCTGTTCCTGTGACCCATACTCCATATCACGTATTATGTTGGTCAAGCTCCCTCCGTAGGAGTCTGAGGATGCGATCTCCCTGATCCTGTCGGAATCGCCGCCGGAGCGGGACTCGAATCCAGACATGCGGAGTGCCGAATCCATGAGGTCTGCGGCTTTCAGTAGAAGTTCCTTCGCCTCCATCAGGGACGATATCCTGTCGTCGGTCATCGGCGTACCTTCCTGCTGATATGATATCTGGCGGGTTTGGACGCATCGCTTTTG
>CALYUZ010000079.1 GCA_945492685.1 uncultured Methanomassiliicoccaceae archaeon
GGTACTGACCGTCATCGTGGTATGTCTGCTCGAAGGTGGTCCTGTCATACTTCACCCAGGATGACGAGTACAGCTCGTACAGGGCGATCTCCCTGTCACCGACCTGGAGAACATACTTCTTACCGTCAAGGTTGACGATATCACCGCTGACAAACTTGACCTCCTTGTCACCGTCCTTGATGACGAGGGCGTTGGTGTACGTGGTGACGGATACGGCATTGACATTCACAGCAGCGAGAGCATCGGTTCCTCCCAGGGCCTTCACGATCTTCGCGAGGTCGTCTGCGGTGAGGGAGTGGTCCTTCACATTGACGGTGAGGCCGTCGATCTTCCCGCCCTCGAATATGACGGACTTGTCTGCGGAAGAGGTGTCCCCGTAGTCGTAGGCCTTCACGGTGCAGGTGAGTCCGGTGGCGATGGTGGTGTTGGTCGTTCCAACGGTCTTGATGATGTCAAAGGTGAGCGATCCGTTCACACCCGTCTTCGAATCCTTGGTTCCGGCGACAGCGGCCTTGAAGGTTGTATCCTTCGTGATCGCCACAGCGAGATCAGTGGTGGCAGGCTCTCCGGATGCGGTCTTGTAGTTGGGGATCCAGGTGCTGTTCAGCCACGAAAGGACCTGTGCCTGGGTGTTGCAGTCCTCCATGAGGACCTGACAGGTGACGCTCTTGGGGTCGAAGACGGTGGTGATCTTACAGACCACAGTCGCCTTGATCTTGTTGTTTGCATCGGTGATATCAAAGGAGAGCTCCCCCTCTGTTCCATCCTTATCGGAGGGTGTTCCGGCGATGGCGGCCTTAAATGTTGTATTGGCAGTCTTGGCGACAGTAAGATTGGAATCGTAACCTGTACCTAGGTTAAGGGTGCCAAACTTCTCTGAATCTGTCCAGTTGATTCCCTTCAACCAGGTCTCCTTGACCCACTTGAGGACATCCGCCTCTGTGTTCGCAGTGAGCATGCTAACTTTACATTCTCCTAACTCATCACTGACGTCCTCAAGAATCGGATCGGTACCCTCCCCATCCGCTACATCAGAATAGTCCGAGAGGCAGACCGGCATCAACAGCACGGCTACCGCTAGGACTAACATCGTAATTTTTCCCATCCTATCCATTTGCATCTCTCCGTCCCATTCGGTGAGATATCGGGTCGAACGAACACCGGCCCGAACGAAGCTTGACATCTGCTGGAGGATATAAGAAACCGTTGCAAGAGTGCCTGCACAGGGCAGGTTTTTATCCGAAGCACTGGAATCCATGGTCCATGAACGAATCCATCGTCCTCAAGGTGGCAATGGCACAGCGCCAATCCGAGGCGGGCTACGGACGCGCGAGGATCGACACGGTCTCCAGACGCTCCCTTGGACTCGAACTCGGCGACACCATCGAGATAATCGGCAGGAGGACGGTGGTCGCGAAGGTTTTCAAATGCTCCCCCGAGGACGAGGGGAAGGGGATAATCTGCATCGACGGACTCACCAGGACCAACGCCGGGGTGAGTGTGGACGAGAACGTCACCGTCCGTAGATGCCTGCCCGTCCTGGCGGAGAGGGTGGTATTGGCACCCAACATCCCCGAGAACAAGAGGATCCAGTTCGAGGACGGGATAGAGGACGTGTTCCTGAACGGCCTGATGGGGAGACCCCTGATGGCCGAGACGGACATCATCGTCCCCAACATCGCGCTCATGGGCAGCAGGTCCACCTTCACCGTGGTGTCCACCGTCCCGACTGGACCCGTCATCGTCGGCGGATCCACCCGTATCAGCATCAAGGACTCCCCACAGGACCATAAAACGATCAGCAAGAAGCAGACCGGACAGCAGATTACTTACGACGACGTGGGAGGTCTCGACGAGGAGCTGAAGAGGATCAGGGAGATGATCGAGCTCCCCCTCAAACACCCCGAACTGTTCGACAGACTCGGAATAGCGGCTCCGAAAGGTGTCCTGCTCTACGGTCCTCCCGGAACCGGGAAGACACTCATCGCAGAAGCAGTGGCCAATGAGTCCGGAGCGACTCTTTTCTCGATTCGCGGACCGGAGATAATCGGTCAGTACTACGGACAGAGCGAGGAGAGGCTCAGGGACATCTTCAAGGAGGCATCGGAGAACGCTCCGAGCATAGTGTTCCTCGACGAGATCGACTCGATAGCACCCAACAGGGACTCCGTCCACGGAGAGGTGGAGAGACGCGTCGTCGCACAACTGCTCACCCTCATGGACGGTCTGAAGGACCGTGGGAACGTCATCGTGATAGGGGCGACCAACAGAGAGGACTCCATCGATCCCGCCTTGAGGAGACCCGGAAGGTTCGACAGGGAGATCGAGATCGGCGTCCCTGGGAGGAAAGCTAGACATGATATCCTGGAGGTCCACCTGAGGGACATGCCCCTGACCGATGACGTGGACATAGATGTCCTGGCGGAGCTCACCAACGGGTTCGTGGGGGCGGACCTCGCGGCACTGTGCAGGGAGGCCGCCATGAAATGCCTCAGCGGCAGGATGAGGGAGATGGACCTGGACAAACCTGTCCCCTCACAGATCCTTGAGACCATGAAGGTCACCATGTCCGACTTCAGGGACGCCCTGGCGGATGTGGAACCCAGCGGAATGAGGGAGGTCCTTGTGGAGATACCCAAGGTCACATGGGACGACATCGGCGGATTGGATGATGTGAGAAGGCAGATCGAGGAGGTCTTCGTTCCCGAGGAGGGCAATCCCGCATACGACAGACTTGGGATACAACCCGGGAAGGGGATCCTCCTGTACGGTCCGCCCGGAACGGGGAAGACACTGATCGCCAAGGCCACCGCCAACGGGTCAGGCACCAACTTCATATCGGTGAACGGACCGGAGGTCGCCAGCAAATGGCTGGGCGAGAGCGAGCGTGCCATACGTCAGCTGTTCAAGAGGGCCAAGCAGATGGCCCCGTGCATCATATTCTTCGACGAGATAGATTCCATAGCGCCCATACGCGGAAGCGACGGAGGCGCATGGGAGAGGGTCGTGGCACAGCTCCTGACATCCATGGACGGTGTCGAGGGGCTGAAGAACGTGACGGTGATGGCGGCGACCAACAGGCCCGACATGATCGACCCCGCACTCCTGAGGCCCGGAAGGTTCGATAGGATGGTCCTCGTGGGGAAACCGGATCTGGAGGCCAGGCTGAGCATCCTGAAGGTCCACACCAGGAGGATGCCGCTGAAGGATGTGGATCTCGGATCCATCGCATCGAGGACAGACGGGTATGTCGGAGCGGATCTAGAGGCACTGTGCAGGGAGGCGGGACTGAACGCCTATAGGGAGGATCATTCCGCGAAGCACGTGGAGATGCGCCATTTCGAGAAGGCGTTGGAGAAGGTGATGCCCTCGGTGGACCCCATGGTCTTCGACAACTACGAGAAGATGTCCCGCGACATAGTGAAACGCCGCGGGAGCTGGGACAACATCCCGTTCTATGGCTGATCAGTGCTTTCCGCAGGTGCAGACGTGGTCCTCCCCGTGGTGGTTGCATGTCGGGTCCGAGCATTTCGCGAGTGTACCCGAGACGTAGGCGGATACGGCCGCATCTGCATCGCCCTCGTTGCCGGAGCACACCTCGACACCGGACATTGCGAGACCGTTCCTGGCCCCTCCGCCGAGACCGCCGCAGATCAGCACCTTGACATCGAGCTCGCGGAGGACGTTTATCAGCTCTCCGTGGCCCCTGCCGTCCGTTCCGACGACCTCGGATGAAACGACTTCCCCGTCCTCGACATCATACACCTTGAACTGCTCGGTACGGCCGAAATGCTGGAAGATCTGTCCGTTCTCATATGTCACTGCAATCCTCATGATGATCACCTGTCCAAGGTCGGATCCATGACGACCCTGCATCCGCGGCAGAACGGTTCCCCGGTCCCGACCTTCGGACATCTTCCGACGCCCTTCTCGGCAGGACAGGAATCGGGCCTCTTGGCGGTGCATCCCTCGGCGGACGGATCGCAGGGGTGGCGTTCGATATCGCACATCGATGTGAATACCTCCGAGAGCCTGATCAGCATATCGCGGTTGACCGCATAGTGCATGAAATAGCCGCATTTGACACCGTCCACAAGACCGGCCTCCTTCAGGACCTTGATGTGCTGCGACACCGCCGACTCAGATATCCCGAGCCTGCGTGCGACAGCTCCTGCACACAGGTCGTGGTGAAGGAGTATCTCCACGATGGAGAGCCTCGTCGGATCCGAAAGGGCCTTCAGACAGCTAAACCAGTCATCCATGGTCTGACCTTATCCAATTAAGTGAACACTTAATCATAATCCCGGTCTTAAACATTGCCATCGGAAGCGCTTGCACATATAGGGGAGCTCCTTGGAGAACCCCAGGGATGCGTAGTACTGGCGGACACCGACCCCACTGGTCACCCTGATCCCCTCCTTCCCGTTGGACCTGGCGATCCTCTCGGCCTCAGCGACGAGCTCGCGGCCGAATCCGCGGTGCTGCCAATCCTCCCCGTCGTCACCGATCGATGCGATCCTCCCGAAGACCTTCAGCTCCCTAATGGTGGCCACTGGATTGGAATCGATGCGCACACGCACATATCCGATCAGGGAATCCTCATACTCGAAGGATATGAAGTACTCCCTTCCGCCACTGGCCTCGTACTCCATGATCTTCAGAACGACCTTGTCGGGATCGTCCAAGGATGCCCCGGTGTGACCGACCTCCCTGCAGCGGATGCATCTGCACCTGCGGCCACGGGAATCCATATTGTCGGCCACCAGCTGACGGATGTTGCTCTTGAGGATGCCAGCGGTGATCTGCGGGACGGGGATGTCCCTCTGGATGCGCTGGATACGAACATACTCGGGAACGGTCTCCTTCATATCGGACAGAAGCTGCACGGCGGTGTCGACATCCAACGGGGTGAATCTCCCATCGGCCCACCAGTCGTACACCTTGGTGCCCTCCACGACCAATGTGGGATAGAACTTCAGCATATCAGGACGGTAATCTGGATCGTCGAACACCTTCCTGAAGCACCTCATGTCGTTCTCCGGATCGGAACCGGGCAGACCCGGCATGATGTGATAGCATATCTTGAGACCATGGTCCTTGCATGCCTTGGTGCACCTGCGGACCTCCTCGGTGCCGTGGCCCCTGTCAACACCTTTCAGGACATCGTCATCGAGGATCTGCACACCCAGCTCCACACGGGTGGCACCCAGGGACAGGGCCCTCTCGATCTGGGAATCAT
>CALYUZ010000080.1 GCA_945492685.1 uncultured Methanomassiliicoccaceae archaeon
TGTGTGACCGTTATCACATCATTCCGGGCATTCCGCCAGCTCCCTGGGGAGGTGTGGGGGGTGCCCTGCGGGAGGCGATGACATCGTCGATCCTGAGGATCATGTTGGCGACCTCCTCTGCGGAGTTGATGGCCTGGACCTTCACCCTGAGGGGCTCGACGACGTTCTTGGCGAGCATGTCGACGGCCTCTCCGGAGTCGAGGTCGATTCCGAAGTACTTTCCGTCGGCGTTCTTCTTCTCGTGTGCGTTCTTCAGCTTGATGATGCTGTCGATGGGGTCGATTCCGGCGTTCTCGGAGAGTGTCCAGGGGATGATCTCCATTGCCTTGGCGAACTTCTCGATGGCGAGCTGCTCCCTTCCTCCGACGGAGGATGCGAAGTCCATGAGCCTGAGCTCGAGCTCGATCTCGGGTGCTCCTGCTCCTGCGACGACCTTTCCGTCCTCGATGGCGACTCCGACGACACGGATGGCGTCGACCAGTGCCCTCTCGACCTCCTCGAGCACGTGCTCTGTTCCGCCGCGGGCGAAGATGGTGATGGCCTTGGGGTTCTTGCATCCGGTGATGAATGCCATTCCGTCCTCTCCGACCTGCTTCTCGTCGATGGCGCCTGCGGTTCCCAGGTCTGCCTCGGTGAGCTCCATGACGTTTCCGACGACGGTTGCTCCGGTTGCCTTTGCGATTGCCTCGAGGTCGGACTGCTTGAGCCTCCTGTATCCGAGGATTCCGTTCTTGGCGAGGTAGTGCTGGACGAGCTCGTCGACTCCCTTCTGGCAGAAGACTGCGGTGGCTCCGACGGATTTGATCTTCTCGACCATGTCCTTCAGGGTCTGCTCCTCCTGGCTCAGGAATGAGGACATGGAGGTGGGGTCGGTGATCTGGATCTGTGCGTCGAACTCGGTCTTCTTGACCTCGAGGGGGCAGGAGAACAGTGCGATCTTGGCGTTCTCGATGTGGGTGGGCATCCTGGAGTGGACCTTCTCCTTATCGATGACGACTCCCTGAACGAGGTAGGTCTCTCCGATGACTCCTCCGACCTTCTTCTCGATGCGGATGTTCTTGGTGTCGACGACTCCGTCCTCCTCGACGGATTTGCATGCCTTGACGACGATGTCTGCAAGGGTGTCCTCCTCCTCTCCGACGGATTTTCCGGTGAGGGCGGTGGCGGCGACCTGTTTGAGGATCTTGTCATCCTTGGCGTCGACGGCGATCTCGTTGAGGACCTCGACGGCCTTCTGGGCTGCCATCTTGTATCCGTTGGTGATGACGGTGGGGTGGACGTTGGCGTTGATGAGCTCCTCGGACTGTTTGAGAAGCTCTCCGGCGATGACGACGGAGGATGTGGTTCCGTCTCCGCACTCGGTGTCCTGGGTCTTGGCGACCTCGACGACCATCTTGGCTGCGGGGTGCTGGACGTCGATCTCCTTCAGGATGGTGACTCCGTCGTTGGTGATGACGACATCTCCGATGGTGTTCACGAGCATCTTGTCCATTCCCTTGGGTCCGAGTGTGGACCTGACTGCATCTGCGACGGCCTTTGCCGCGGAGATGTTGTTGAACTGTGCTTCCTTGTCTTTGCTTCTCTCGGTGCCCTCTTTGAGCACGATGACAGGCTGATTTCCAGAACCGTACATAGGTTTGTCACCTTGTTTTATCTAGGCGACAATAGTTTAGAACTTCTATTTGAAGTTATCTGTTATACAATTCGTGAACGGTGTAATAGTGAAGGTCACGGCTTAAAAACGTGCCGGACGTCCAGTCCTCTGAGGCGACCCTCCCTGACGAGGGAATCCTCTGCCCTTTCGGATCCCGATATCCCCATGCGCATCATCCTCGATGGGTCCACATTCCTGAAGTGGAGCGGATTGTAGTACACTATCTCCACACCCGTCTCCTTTACGGCATCCATCAGTTCCGCCTCGTGTCCCTCCAGGGTGCTCATGACGGGAGCCACCAGTGCGTAGACCTTCACGCCCGCATCTTGCAGTACCGTCATGGCCTCGAGCCTCCTCGAGGGCAGGGGTGCTCCGGGTTCGGTCATCTTCGATATGCGGTCGTCCATTGTCGTGAGGGTCACCCCCACCACCCCCTTGATGGTCGATAGGAGCTCCGCATCCCTGATGATCAGGTCCGATTTCGTGTGCATGTGGATCTCCCTGTCGTTCCTTGCAATGACCTCCAGGCACATGCGGGTGAGCATGAACCTCCCTTCCGCGTACTGATAGGGGTCGGTGACAGTGCCGATGCCGATTATGCCGTTCACCGCCGGCAACTCCCTGGAGAGCCTCTCGGGGATGTTCCTTTTGACCCTGACAACCCTCCATGTCGAAGGATCCGCGTGGACGACACCGGGTCCGTAGCAGTAGATGCATCCGTGCTCGCATCCGGTATAGGGGTTCAGGGCGTAGTCCATCTCCGGTAGTTTCGATGGGGACAGGGCCTTCCTGCAGTCCACGTACTCGAAGACGCCGTCCCATTCCCGGCGTTCTGTGGAGAAGTCCAGAAGAGTCAGGTCAGTAGAAATCCTCCAGCCTCCTTTGGATTCTCCAATCAGTTAGGACACCCGAATGCCTGATCCATGTGTCCCTCTTGATATCCATCATGTTCTCTATCTCGATCCAGGCCTGGTCGAGCGTGTCGAAGTGCATGGGCTCCGTCTTCAGTGCGGTCCTGACGTTCTCCCTCACGTTCCACACGCCCACGGGCATGATGTATCCCGGATGGGCCTCCCTCATGATCACGACGCCTGCTGTCCTGCCCTCCTTGATGAGGAGTTCGTTGACGGCCATCCTTGATGCGTAGTAGCATCCTCCGATGTGCGCGTACTCCGTCCTCCCGTCGAAGAACTCGCAGTCGGAGATGATGTCGATCTCCTTGCCCATGGGGTTCCAGGTGGTGTTCGGGTACCATGCCTCTATGAGCTCGAACCTCCAGGTGCACGGCATCATGAGAATGGCCCATCTGTTGTCCAGGGCGTTCCATTTGTACAGCCTGAAATCGTCGATGGTCTCGTTGTACTTGGTGGTCTTGAGCAGGTCCTTCCCTATGATGTCGTCCACGGCGGTGATGCTCCATCTCGTGGGGACGAAGCGGCGGTTCCTGTCCACCCCCATCGTCCCAACGGAGAAGGCCTTCTGTATCTCCGATATCAGCGTGCCGTTCCTGTATGCCGCGACCACAGCATCCGTCGCCTTCAGGTCGGTGTCGTAGAAGTTGCGTTCCAGGTTCCTCTCGAACCTGCCGTTGCCCTTGGTGAAGCCCTCCATCCTGGCCGACGGACCGAAGGGCTGGACCTCGTCGTCGAGGATTATCCTGCCGGACGGCTTCTGGGAGAATGCGGCCTCGACCTCCACGGGCTTCTCCGTCAGAGCCAGTTCCTGGACACTGTCCACTATCCTGCCGCCCTTCCTGAAATCGGTGGCGTCGATCCTGTACTTCCCCCTGACAAGCTTGAACCTGAAGTCCACGATCTCGTCGATGGATTTCCCTGTCCACATCTCCGGTTTGTCCATGACGGAGGTGTCCCCGAACTCCGGTGGGAGGAGCGGTCCGATGTCCACTTTGGGATATCCGTAGCGTCCGACGAACACCGCAGGGGGACTGCTCCCCGCCAGGTCCTTGGTGTCAATCAGGGGCATGGTCTTCTGTCTTGAGTAGAATTTGACCATCAGGGGACATCTGTCCTTCCCGCAGAGTCTGTGTGCTCCTTTGCAAATGGAGCAGAGTCCCGATTCCACCTTCCCTTTCTGGGGAGGCGTTGTGGTGTCGAAGAAACGGAAGTTGCCGGCCATGGTATCAGTAGAACTCGTCCAGCCTTCTCTGGACCTTCCATTCCCGTATCACCGTGGAGTTCCTCATCCAGGTCTCCTTCTTCACGTCCATGTACGCATCAACCTTGGGCCAGAGACCCTCCAGGGTGTCGCTGGTGATCGGTTGCTGCCTCAATGCGGCCCTCACGTTCTCGCGGATGTTCCATACGCCCAGCGGGATGTCGTAGCCCGGGTGGATCTCCCTCAGGACGATGGCTCCGGCGCTCCTGTTCTGACTCTGCAGCAGTTCGTTAACGGCGAGTCTCGCCGCATAGTACGCACCTCCGCATTTGGCGTACTCCGTCCTGCCGTCGAAGAACTCCGAATCCGCGGTGATGTCGATCCTGGTGGAGCTGGGATTCCAGCTGGATTGGGGGAACCATGCCTCTATCATCTCGAACCTCCAGCTGCAGGGCATCATTATGATGCTCCACCTGTTGTCGAGCTGGTCCCACTGATACAGTCTGTACTCGTCTATGGTCTCGTTGAAGCGGGTGTCGGATATCAGGTCCTTCCCGATGATGTCGTCCACGGCGGTGATGCTCCATCTCGTGGGGACGAAGCGTCTCCTCTTGCCCACACCCATGGTCCCCACGGAGAACGCCTTCTCGATCTCGGACACCATGGTTCCGTTCCTGTACGCGGCGATCACCGCATCGGTCGACTTCATGTCGGTGTCGTAGAAGCTCCTCTCCAGGTTCCTCTCGAACCTGCCGTTGCCGATGGTCATCTGCTCCATCCTCCCGGAAGGCCCGAATGGCTGGACCTCGTCGTCAAGGACCACCCTGCCGGTTGGCTTCTTCTCGAAGGATGTCTCCACCTCTATCGGCCTCTCCGTGAGCGCTATCTCCTGCACGCTGTCCACGATCCTGCCGGATTTGGCGAAGTCCGTGGCATCTATCCTGTACTTCCCTCTGACGAGTCTGAACCTCATGTCGGCGATCTCGTCAATCGATCTGCCAACCCACCTCTCCGGTGTGTCGAGGAGCGAGGTGTCGCCGAACTCGGCGGGCAGCAGGGGGCCGATCTCCACCTTCGGATAGCCATGGCGTCCGACGAAGACCGCCGGGGGGCTGCAGCCCGCGATGTCCTTGGAATCGATCTTCGGCAACAGCCTCTGCTGGGAATAGAACTTGAGCATCAGTGGGCATCTGTCCTTGCCGCAGAGCTTCCTCGTCCCCTTGCATATGTTGCAGAGGCCGTTCTTGACGACCGCATCGCCGTTTTCTACGGCCTCACTGAAGAGTGTGGTCTGCGTTACCATGGGTACGGACCGATAATCATGCTATCTATAAGAAGAGAAAGCAAGAGACGTCGGGACTGA
>CALYUZ010000081.1 GCA_945492685.1 uncultured Methanomassiliicoccaceae archaeon
TCCGCAGGGATCCCTTCGTCCTCGCCACGGGAGCATCCGAGACCGAGCTCCTGGGAGATGTCAGGCACGATCCATACGGAGGACACGAGAAGCTCGGTTCCCCCGCATACGAGAGGATCGTCGCCGGTTCCATCCATGAGGCCCATGAGGGAGTGCTGTTCATCGACGAGATCTCCCATCTCGGAGACCTCCAGAGGTACATCCTCACCGCCATGCAGGAGAAGTGCTTCCCCATCGTGGGAAGGAACCCCCAGTCCGCGGGAGCAAGTGTGAAGGTCGACGATGTGCCCTGCGATTTCATCCTCGTCGCCGCATGCAACATCCAGGACCTGGAGAACATCCTTTCACCGCTGAGGTCAAGGATCATCGGTAACGGATACGAGGTCCTGGTGGACATCGCCATGCCCGACACCCCCCGCAACCGTGCCAAGTATGCGCAGTTCGTGGCCCAGGAGGTCAACCTGGATGGTCACATCCCCCACGCCACCATCGAGGCGGTGGAGCTCATCATAGCTGAGGGGAAGGTCCGTGCCAAGGCCGACGGTCAGAGCAACGCCCTCACACTGAGGCTCAGGGAGCTCGGAGGACTGATCAGGGCCGCAGGTGACATCGCGGTGATGGAGGATGCGCCGTACATCACGGCCGACCACATCAGGCGTGCATTGAGGCGCTCCCGTACCGCCGAGGACCAGATCCGTGACAGGTACGGTTCCTACAACAAGGGACTCGGAAAGGATGTCTCATCCTCCCAGAAGGAGAGGTCGCAGTACTATTTCCAGACGGAGCACATGGACGACACCATGTTCTCCTGAGCCCCGTCTCCCCAAACTTTTTCCCAACCTTCTTACCGTTGTTCCGAGCGGGTATCGCAAATTCTGAAATACGGCGTCCGAGATTCCCCGATGATGAGTCCGTACCGTCTCTTGGCACTTGTTCCGGTGATGGTCGTCGCCGTCCTCGTCCTCGTCCCATCCGTCGATGCGGTCAAGGTCACCGAGGAGGAGCCGCCGACGCCGTGGGAGCTCTATCCCGATGCGGATTACATCATCACGTCCTCCGAGGACGGTTCGGTTCTCTTCTCCTACAAGGAGACGGTGGAGGTCACCGAGGAGACGCCCGAGGGGATCAAGTGGACCACCAGGACATATCCGTCCGGTTCGGACATCACCGTCTGCAGGTGGTCCCAGATCGAGCCCCCATCGATATCCGTCGTCTTCGACGGTGCCACGGTGGATGACCTGGTCCTCATCCAGGTAGACGATTCGGCGATCAGGGACAAGTATGTATCTGTGGACTTCAGGATGGTCTCGGGCTATGTCGACAGTCTTTCGCTCGTGTCCGTCAACTATTCCCAGCAGGCCTCCCTCGGGAAGGACTACAGCGATTCAATGTTCAATCCCATCGACGAGGCCATGATCACCCTGGACGGGGGCAGGATAACGGAGTTCAATCCCACGTCACATATGGTCCACATAGAATCGATGGAGGTCTGCATCGGGTCCTCCATGGTTATCGACCGCTTCTACACCACGGGGCAGAATGGGAGGTACGGGGATGTGGACATCATGCTCCTTGGAGGAACAGTCGGATACATGGCCAACATGAAGTCCAGGATCGGTTCGCTCTCATACTATCTGGAGCATGGAACCGTCAGGTACATGGCGATCGGTTCGGATACCGAGGCCGGTGACAATCAGAGGGGTCTGCAGTACGCATGCACCTCGTATGTCACAGGGGATGTGGACCTGTACATAGGCTCCACCGTCTCAATGGGGTATCTGATAATGGGAGGGGGGATAACCAACAATCCCAACATCCTCTGGAACGGTACGGTTGTTCAGGACACCCCCATGAGGAACGTGTCCATCGAGGCCGGTGATTTCCAGATCCATGCGGACACATGCTTCATGAACGAGAAGCGTACGCATGCATTCAAGTTCACATCATTCAAGGTCGAGGGATCTCCGGGAACATCCACCGTCAGTCAGAGCTACAAGGCCGACGACGGTTCATCCCTGCCTGTCTACGGGGAGAACGGCATTTGGATGGGTACAAGCTACATCGACCTCCCCAGCGGCACATCCCTCTTCGTCAATGCCACAATGGTGGTCAACCCCGACGGTATCCTGGACATATCCGTCGGAGGCAGATTGGTCATCACCCAGCACATGGTCCTTCAGGGTACCGTGAACGCCGTGGGGGAGTTCATCAACAACTCCGTGGTGGAGCTCAGGGACAACGGCGAGGTCATCGGAAGCGTCTCCGGTGATGGTTTCATCGCCGACTACATCGTCAGCCAGACCACCGGCTCCAGCATCAACATCATGTCATCGTACGATACGGTGATAATCAGTCAGCAGAACTCCCGTTACGTCAGCGAGATCGATGCCCTCCTGAAGAGCGGTGAGTGCAAGGTAAGGATATCCCTGCAGTATTCCGGGATGGCCTTCGGAAGCGATACCTTCATGATAAGCCTCAAGGAAGTCAGTTTCAACGATTCCTTCACCGGTGCGTACACCCTCCACATCGAGGGCATAGACCCCTCCCTTTTGGAGCTGTGCAGCATAAGCGTGGATGTCCCCCTGAACGTTCCCTACGGGTACGAGGCGAAGGTCTACTACTATGGGTCGGGAGCATCCGATCCCTTGGAGGTCGAATGCGACACCCCGCAGTACGGTCAGATCGAGTTCCACACCAATCAGGCCGGACTTTTCGGTATAATGTTGATCCCCATCGACCAGCCTGCAGATGTCCAGCCCAGGGAGAACATCGTCGAGATAATCATCCTGCTGATCGGTATCGCCATTGTGAGCATCCTGATGGTATACACGGTGTTCCACTTCAGAACGAAGTGAAACTGATTCCGGGTGTTCCGGACACCATGCGGTATCCGTCTCCGCCGTCGTTGTAGAATGATTGGAGGTACTCGGTCTTCACGAATCCGTTCTTCTCGTAGAAGCGGATGGCGTTGGTGTTCGTGACCCTGACCTCCAGCTGTATGGTGGACATGCCCTCCATGAGGCATCTTCTGCGGAAGGCCTCAAGGAGCTGTGTCCCGATGCCCTTCCCGCGATGGTTCCCTGATACGGCGAACAGGGATATCGATGCCCTGCCGCCGTCGAGACGGGAGCCGCAGATGGCACCCACCGGGTTGCCGAGGAAATCCTCGGCGATGAACTGTCCGGTGGGCCATTGCATGCGGAAGAAGTTTATGACATCCGGGGAGAAGTAGTCGTCCAGATTCCCGTTCATTATCGAGAACACCTTCTCCGTGTCCCACTCCCCGGCCTGTCTGATTATAGCCATGGTATCATCAGCGATGCTTCAGAGCTGCTCCGATTATCCCGAGGATGATGACGATGATAGGGATGATGTAGTATCCGTAGTCGTCGATGATCTTCTGGATGTCCAGCTCCTCGGATTCTGAGGAACCCGGGTTTGTGGGATCGGAGGGTCCGGAGGGATCTGTAGGATCCTCTCCGACATAGTATGTTATCCCTGCGGTGGTCTGAGATATCCCTGCTGAATTGGTGACGGTGACCTTCAGCTCATGGGCACCGTCAGCAGGCTTGTATGCGACGCGGGGGACATCGGTATCCCTCACTCCGCCGTCACCGAAGTCCCAATGGTAGGTGTATGTGTCCGAAGCGGGAGATACAGTGACCGAGAACGTGACTTCCTGCCCGGATTTGTACGATGTCTTGATCTCGGAGATGTCGACACTGAATCCGTCATAGGTGTAGTTCCTGGAGAAGTCCCTGTTGAATGCCGCCGCGAAGTAGTCCGCGACCTCCTTCGAGTTGATGATGACTCCGGACTCCCTGTTGTTCTCCACGGATGTGGGGGTCCAGTTGATGGATGTCACCAACACCAGGTCGTCTCCGATGACACCTTTGTTGTGGACATAAGGTGTTCCCATGGTGGCAGCGGAAACAAGTGTGCTTGAATTGATCAGGAGGACCTGCTGTTCTGCTTCCGCCTTGGCACTGCTGCTCATACCCTCGCTGAGGATGAACTTGGCGTCCATGCCGGGATTGGCCGATGCCTGCCTGGCCATCATCATGACGGGTGATTTCTCACCGAGGTCGGCGTAATAGCTGGAGAGGCTCTGCTGCTGTGAGTAGACACGTTCGGTGGCGTTGGTGATCACGTACTCTATGGCCTCGTATGAGTTATCATTGGAGAGCACGGGGGTGATGGGGGCGGTATATGATGTGAATGTCGCCGTCTCGGGCGCTGTGTACGTCAATGTGGCGGGTGTCACCTGAGAGTACTTCTCGTTGAAGTCGTAGGTGTCTCCATAGTCTGCAGAGTAGTCGTTGTCGAACACGGCCTTCATGTATTCCGCGTAATCGGAGTTTTCTACGACCACTCCCCATCCGCGGTTTCCGTCGTTGCCCTTGTAGGGATCGTCATCGAGGGAGCCGTTGCAGTTGGAGGCACTCCAGTTCTCCGATGTGATGATGACGGTCTGCATATCAATAATCGCGAATTTGGCGTGTACGTTCTCGAATCTGTCAACATCGGTCCCGCCGATGAATCTGACCTCTCCTCCGGCATTGATGAGTGCCTTCATGTTGGAGGCGAACTGTGTGACCGTGTTTCCCACGGGTGCCCCCTCATGGAGGATGGTGACCTCGACACCCCTCTCCTCGAGCTGTATGAGGAGGGCGTAGATGTTGGGACTTCTGAGCTCGTACATCTCGATGAAGACGGATTCCTGTGCCTTCTCGAGTGCCTGGTAGATCGGGATTCCTCCGCTGTCGGGGAACAGGAAGGGTGTGACCGTGGCTGTGTACTTGTCCACCTCAAGTGGATTCTGGGTCTGACCGGGTATGATCCTGATCTCCACCCAATCGACAGCTGAATCCGTGTCGGTTCCGTCGATCCTCTGGAGGAAGTATTTCGTGCTTTTGGTGACTGAGGATCCGATCCATATGGTGGAGTCGCTGATGACCTTGCTTCCGAAGCACATCGCATCCAGAATCTTTCCGTCTGGGTTGTAGAGGTAGATGTCGTCTCCATTCTTCGCGGGGTCGAATGTTCCGCTTCCCTTTTTGGTCACACCAATGGTGTTGTCGCTGATGAGATAGACGTTCTCGCGGTTGGTGAAGGACGTCTT
>CALYUZ010000082.1 GCA_945492685.1 uncultured Methanomassiliicoccaceae archaeon
ACGAGTGCGTGGCGTTCGGGATAACCAACCAGCGCGAGACGGTCGTCGTCTGGGACCGCACCACAGGAAAGCCGATACACAACGCCTTGGTCTGGCAGGACCGCAGGACCGCTGATATCTGCGAGCGTATGAGGGAGCGCGGTTATTCGGAGGGCATCCTGGAGAGGACAGGCCTGCAGATAGACGCCTATTTCTCTGGTACGAAGGTCAGATGGATCCTGGACAACGTTCCGGGTGCTTCCGAGGCAGCGGATTCCGGGGATCTGGTCTTCGGCACGGTCGACACATGGCTGATGTGGAATCTCACCCTGGGTGCGGTGCACGCCACCGATTACACGAACGCATCCCGCACCATGCTGTTCAACATCCGTACCCTGCAGTGGGACGAGGGGATCGTGGATGCCGTCCGCATACCCCGCACCATGTTCCCCGAGGCATACCCCAGCGGTCATGTCTTCGGCAATGTGGATCCTTCCCTATTCGGGATATCCCCGCCGATCTCCGGGGTTGTCGGTGATCAGCAGGCCGCACTGTTCGGTCAGGGATGCTACGGCAGAGGGGATGTGAAGATAACCTTCGGCACCGGCGGATTCATGCTGATGAACATCGGCGACAGTCCGAGGATGTCGTCCAAAGGTCTTCTCACCACCGTCGCATGGTCATCTCCCGAGGGGACGGACTATGCCATGGAGGGTTCGATATACATCGCAGGAGCAGTCGTCCAGTGGCTCAGGGATGAACTGGGGATCATAGAGGAGTCGGCTGAGACCGAGAGCATGGCCCTGAGGGTGGAGGACACAGGCGGATGCTACTTCGTTCCGGCGTTCGTGGGTCTCGGTGCCCCGTACTGGGACCAGAACGCCAGGGGGATCATCATGGGATTGACCCGTGCCACCAACCGCTGTCACATCGCCAGGGCCGCACTGGAGTCCATAGCCTTCCAGGCAAACGATGTCATCGAGGCCATGAAGGCCGACACCGGAATCGACATACATTCGGTGAAGGTGGACGGAGGGGCCAGTGCCAACGATTTCCTCTGTCAGTTCCTCGCGGACATCACCGGACTCCGCGTGGAACGTCCCGATTGCATCGAATCCACAGCCCTGGGGGCGGCATATATGGCCGGACTCACGGTCGGATTCTGGAGGGACAGAGCCGAGATCCGTACATCCACGGACAGGCTCTTCCTGCCGTCCATGTCCGGACCCGAGCGTGAGGAGAAGATCCGTGGATGGGAGCATGCCATCCGTTGTGCCCGTATGT
Organism: uncultured Methanomassiliicoccaceae archaeon; assembly: GCA_945492685.1. GTDB lineage: Archaea > Thermoplasmatota > Thermoplasmata > Methanomassiliicoccales > Methanomethylophilaceae > Methanoprimaticola. The sequence goes on from CALYUZ010000082.1 coordinate 1,264, forward strand.
GGTCCCAACGTGATGTCCGCGAGTAAGATGCGCGGTTTCTTATTCTATTAACACCGTTACTCATCTTATACCGGGACAATGGGGTTCCGGGAAGATGATACAATGAGGTTGGAAGGCAAAGTCTCCATCATTACGGGTGCATCCCGCGGTATCGGTTTCTCGATCGCAAAGGCATTCATCAGGGAGGGCTCCAAGGTCGCCCTGTGCGGAAGCAGGCAGGAGTCCGCCGACAAGGCGGTGGCCAAACTGAAGGCCGAGTTCCCCGATGCGGACATCGTCGGATTCGGGTTCGATGTCAACGACACTGTGCAGATCAAGGACATGGTCGACAAGGTGGTCTCCAGATGGGGACGCATCGATGCGCTGATCAACAACGCAGGAGTGACATCCACCAAGAGCATGCTCGAGATGACGGACGAGGATTTCACATCGGTCATCGACATCAACCTGGTCGGTCCCTTCAAGATCATCAGGGAGGTCGCCCGCGTCATGAAGGAGAACGGCGGAGGCAGCATCGTCAACACAAGTTCCATGGTCGGAACCTACGGCGGAAAGATGCAGACCGCATACTCCTCATCCAAGTTCGGTGTGAACGGTCTCACAAAGTCCTGCGCCAAGGAGCTCGGACCCTACGGCATCCGTGTCAACGCGGTCGCACCCGGTGCCGTCGCCACCGATATGGCCAAGGAGTTCACCGATGACAGGATGAGGCAGTTCCTGGCCATGATGACTCCCCTCGGACGCATGGCGGAGCCCGACGAGCTTGCGGGAGCATACGTCTACCTGGCATCCGACGAGTCCTCGTTCACAACGGGAACGATCGTCAACGTCGACGGCGGAATCGTGATGTGATCCCCGATCCCGGGAGAAGGTTCCCGGGACGGGTAAACTGTTTTCCGGGGTTCACCCGGATCCTCTTATCAGTTGTTGGAACAGATCTTCACGACGGTCGCCGTGTTGGGTACGTTGGACGGCTTCACTCCGACGGAGTATCCCGTGGCCGTGGTCTCGCAGTAGTAGAACTTGTATCCATCCACAGGGAAGTAGACGTTTCCGGTTCCGCTCGCAAGGTCTACTCCGGCAGCCATGTGTCCGGGGAACAGCAGCAGGCTGGTGTTGTATCCCATGGCCTCGGCTATTGCGGAGAACAGGATCGATGTGTCCTCGCAGTCCCCTCCCTGGTCATAAAGCGTCTCCACGGGGTACTTCCAATATTCCTCGTATCCGGTGAACACATCATCCGACTGGTATTCGATGTACTGTGTGAACGCCAGGAGGAAGTTCATCCTTTGGAGATCGGTCATGCCGGATGTCATGTTCTTGAAGCTGGAGGCTAGCTGTAGGACATACTTGTCGTTGTAGGTCACGAACTGCTTGTCCCTGACATGGGTGGATTCCTGACATCTCTCCGAGACGGGTGTCAGGTCCCTGTAGTACTTGTAGTCCGAGTAGTCGATGTAGAGTGTGATGGTGTACTGCTTCCCGCTGTACATCCACGTGTACGTCAGGGCAGTGTCACCGTTGACGGACACGGTCCAGAATCTGTGGACCTCGGAATCTCCCGACATCCCGTCCATCAGGATGGTGTACTCTCCCGATGATGTGAATGTGTGGTTCAGGGTGACGGTCTCCGAGGTGGCGATGACATCCCCCGAGATGTCCAGCACATACCAGATCGCGGAGTCGACATCGGCTCCCGCGCTCAGTGTCAGTTGAACGTCCTTCTCGCCGATGATGTCCGTCTCCTTTGAGTTCATAGCGAACAGTGTGATATCGGAACCTCCGACGGTGAACGTGTATGTGGGATTCCTGTAAACCAGGTCCCCGTCATCATTATACCATCCGATGAATCCCTCTCCGGATGCGGTCAGTGTGACCTTGTCGCCGGGATTGAACGTTCCTCCTCCGGTGACCGTGATTCCGTCCTCCGCATAGGCGACGATATCGCATCTCACGTCCGGAACGAACTCCAGTTCATTGACGAAGGTGTACGTTATGCTGGTGGATGAGAAGAATCCGGACTGGGAGTATGTGATGACATAGGGGATCCACCCGTCTCCGATCCACTGTTTCTCGACGGAGCCGTCTTCGTATGTGAGCACGTAGACCTCGCAGTCCTTCATGCCGTTGACCGTGGATATGGTCTCATTCGCCTCCTGTGTGACCGTGTACTCGCTGGATGATTCGTCGTTCCAGTAGTTCTTCTCGTCGTTGGCGGAGTATGATGTGTATCTGTAGTTGTATTGGAGGTCGCGGGCGAGGTTCATGTAGTATCTGTCGTTCTCCTCGTCGTAGTAGAGGTATCTGTACGAGACCTCTCCCTGGATGGTGTAGCTGTTGAACACACCGTCGTTGACCTGTCCTTCAACTTTCAGGGTGAACCCGTGTCCCTCAAGGCTGGTGTCCCATGCCGCATACAGGGTCAGGTCTCCGGTGGTCTCGGGGGTGATGCCCTCGAAATACACCCTATGGTCCGGGTCCAGATACCAGCCTGCGAACACATAGTCCTCCTTCACGGGGGATGAGATCTCCACAGTCTCGCCTGCAGTGTATTCGGTGGGATTCCCCTCGGCCGTTCCCCCATCGAGGACATATTCTATAGAATACGTCTTGTCGGTGGGTTCCAACCACGGTTCGTTCTCATCAGATGCGACGATCAGAGCCGTTGCAGATGCGACCAGGATCACAACGATGGCGATTATCGCCGCTGTCCTTGTTCCCTTGTTCATGTTCTCTCTCCGGACGGGTCTTCCCACCCCGTATGTTCGGACGATTCTACAGTCTCGTTTATGAAATCTGTCATAATCATCCAGTGGATGCCCGATGCATCCGATATGCTTTCAGCTGTCATGTTATCTGTGCATCCCGGTACCGCGGGTCGACACGGTCGTGATCTGGGGATCGGAACGGGTGCCCGCGGGCCCTGTTCAGAATATTGTCCCCTGGTCGATGCGGATGATGGATGATTCCATGGGCATGGAGGGTGCTTCCGCGGTGCGGATCATGGTGAATGGGATGATCGGTTCATCCTCCTCATCCTCTACCGTGACCATTCCGTCCGAGGGTTCATCCTCATCCTTCTCGTCGTCCTTCCTCTCCCCGCCCGACGGTGATATGTTGATCATCGTGGCATCCTGCGAATAATCGTTGATGGACACGGCGGATCCATGGATGTTCTCCAGGACGTTTCCTATATGTTCATCGATGCTCTTGACCATCATTATCGAGATCATCAGGAATCCCATGTCCACGGGGATGTCATCGCTGGGGATGATCTCCTTGAACTCGGGACTGTGTCCGTGTATGAATGAACATCTCCCGATGGCTTCCTTGAGATCCGAGGCGAGTTTGCCCAATATACGGTCCTTGATCCCGTATGAGGGGTCTTCGATCCAGACTTCGGATCCGGAGGATTCGTAGAACGCTTTGGCCGCGCTGATCCTCTCGAATCCCTTCACCATGTGTTCGATATCCGTGCGGTCGTCCATGGGGTCGCCGATGATGACGATCCTTTCCGGATGTGCATCAGGGTCGGCGGAGAGTCCGGGGGACGCGAATGTGAGGCATACCGCGAACATCAGTGCCGCGATGAGAACGGCCTTCATTCCCGACCTCCGATTGGACATGGTTTTGCCATCGATGTACGATATTTAACCGTTGGCGGAAAAGGTTCCAATCGGTCATAATCCGCAGTCACGGATGATTTGGCGGTATAATTCTGTACATTGGCGGTAATGTTTTTGTTATATGGGAAGTGACTCATCCAACTAATTTCTAATGATTCAGTGGATCATCTATTGTATGCCCTGATTGGTTAAGTGAAAGACGGGTGATCGGGAAA
>CALYUZ010000083.1 GCA_945492685.1 uncultured Methanomassiliicoccaceae archaeon
TGTGTCCCTGTACCCGATGAGGGGACACAGATACGGGTGATTGTATAGAATCTGCTGGGGGGGGAGGGCCCCCTCCGTTATCTTTAGGGTTTTCAGAGGGTCACGGGGGTGATGTGAGCGGAGAGACCGAGGTCCTTCGCGTCCATTCCCATGGCCAGTCCGTAGAGCTGGGACAGGTGGAGAACAGGGATGCTGTATCCGAGGTCTGCCTGAGATCCGTCGAACTGCAGGTGGCAGAAGGGACAGACATCGATGATGTACTGTGCTCCGGACTCCTTGATGTTCTCCAGGTTGGTCTGGGTGAACTTCTTGGCGACGTCTCCGAATGCGGCCTTGAGTCCTCCTCCGGCTCCGCAGCAGAGGGTCTTCTGCTTCCTGGGCATGCTCTTGGCACCGGTGGCCTCGATCAGCTCATCCAGGATCTTGGGGTCCTCGGGGTCGTCCAGTCCCTTGATGTTGCTGGGCTTGAGGAAGTGGCATCCGTAGAATGCCGCAACCTGGTACTCCAGGGGCTTGGTGACCTTGGCCTTGATTGCCTCGACTCCGATATCCTTGTACAGGACCTCTGCGAAGTGGTGGACCTTGGTGGTTCCGTTGTAGTGCATTCCGATCTCGGCGAGGACCTTGTTGACCTCCTCGAGGAGGGCGGGGTCGTGTGCGAGCTCGTGGGCTGCGTCGAACAGGGATCCGTAGCATCCGTTGCAGATGGTGACGATCTCGAGTCCCTCCTTCTCGGCGAGGGCGAGGTTCCTGGCGGCGGCTGCGAGCCAGGTCTTCTTGCTGAATGCCCTGATGACTCCGGGGGCGGGACAGCAGCTTGCGTCCTTCAGGTCGACGAGCTCGATTCCGAGAGCTGCGCAGACCTCCCTGGTGGATTTCTCGATTCCGGGGTATCTGAGGGGTGCGATGCAACCAAGGAAAAATGCGTACTTTGCCATTGTAATCACTCCACGATCTTGCCGAATCCGGTTGCGGCCAGGATCTTGTCCAGGTCGGCCTTGGCAGCGTCGTTTGCAAGGACGGTGGGGGGAACCTCGGCGAGTCCGAGCTCCTTCCTGAGAGCGGTGATCTTGTCCTGGACGGGCACGGTGTGTCCGTATGCTGCGAGGTTGGATGCGGTCTTCTTGTGAGCTGCGAACATGTGACCCTCGGAGACTGCGATGTTCCTCAGGGCGATGACGATGTCGACGATGGGGACCTGACGGGGGCACCTCTCGACGCAGGTGTAGCAGGTGCTGCACTCCCAGAGCTCGTCGGAGTTGACGATCTCCTCTTTGAGTCCGAGCTGGGCCATCCTCATGAGCTTCCTGACCCTGTAGGATGTCTGCCTTCCGGAGGGGCATCCGGCTGTGCAGGTTCCGCACTGGAAGCACATCTTGACTTCCTCGCCACCGGCGGCGGCGATCTCTTTAGCGAAATCGGGGTTCGGCGTTACCATAGTAATCGAGTCGCATGACGTGGAACGCCATATTTAATATGGACTGATGGAAGGCACGACCTGTTATCCTTTCGGATAAACCCCTGCTCAACGCATCCTGGTGGAGACGGCCTTCATGATCTTGGCGATGTTCCTGCTCTCCTTCCGATAGATGGCGGTGATCGCGTGCCTCAGTATCTTCGGGTCGACCGCGCTCTTCAGCCTCAGGTTCTTCCTCGTGAGCATGAACTCGTCGATGAAGAAGCTCTTGTTTGACCCCAGGAGCTCCGGCAGGGAGAACGTCTCCGAGTCGATGGTGTACTCCCTGTCCTCGGAATCGAGGAACATGAACGCGACCCTCTGGGCGCCGTACTTGTAGCGGATGAAGGCGGGACCGTTGTCCACGAGAACCATCCCCATGTAGCCGATCTCCTCCATCTCGAACTCCTCCGCATCGAACAGATACAGGGGATCGTCGATTATCGCCAGGTCGGCCCTGTCCTCCCTCATCATGCGTATGTTGTACTCGTCGTCGGAGACGATGATGTGGGCGTTGGGGATCTTCACCGTGGATATGACCGACATCATCAGGTCCTCGGTGACGGGACTGCAGCATACGGTGAAACCCCTGTCCGTCTGGACGCGGTACTGCATGGAACGTGCCAGGGATGCAATCTGCTCCCCCTCCTCCGTCAGGACGGAACCTGCGGGGGTCGACTTCAGCACGGGTGCCTCCGCGGCCTCCTCTATTATTGATATATATTTATGTAAAACAGGAACGGAGATCCCCAGCCTCCTGGCGGCGGCGGATTGGCTCCCAGTGTCCTGGACCGCCAGCAGAGCCTCGATCTGACGGGAGGTCACCGTCTTTCCGTTTATGATCTGGGAGGTCTGAACCTGGATGTCCATGTTCATGCGGAGTATTACCGATATTGATAAAACCCTCGAAAGAAGGCGCGATGTTTGATATGGGTGATACGGATTCACCGACCGATCAGATGAGCGGAACCCCAAGGATTGTTGTCGTGGGCCTCGGAAGCCCCATAATGTGCGATGATGCGGTCGGACTCAGGGTGTCCGAGAGGATAGAGTCCATGGGACTCGAGAACGTGGACTGCTGCCAGGAGGCCATCGGCGGACTGGACATCCTGCCCGTGATCCACGGATACGACTACGCTGTCATCGTGGATGCGATCCAGACCATGCAGTACGACCCGGGGACGGTGATGCTCTTCTCGGAATCGGATTTCGCGGATGTGGTCGCCGATGCCGCCACCCATGACGTGAACCTTCCGACGGCGCTCAAGATAGGAAGGGGCATGGACCCCGACATAATGCCGAAGGAGGTCAGGTTCGTGGCCATCGAGGTGGATGACATCAAGACGGTCTCCGAGACCATGACCCCTGCCGTGGAGGCATCCGTCGACAGCGCGACGGATGCGGTGCTCCACGTGATATCCGAGCTCAGAAAGCGAGCGCGGACGGATCGTAGTTCTTGATCTTCCTGGCGCCCTTTCCGAGGACCACGGTGTTCATGCGGTCCGCACGGAGCAGGTCCTCCGCCACACGCATTACATCGTCCTCGGTTACGGCGTCGATCTTCTCCAGACGCTGCTCGAGGGACTCTATGGATCCGTTGAGCATGTGGTTCATTCCGAGCCTGTAGAGCCTGTGCTCGGTGGATTCCATCGCCCTGACGTTGGCACCCTTGATCAGCCTCTTGGCCCTGTCCAGTTCACCCTTCTCCAGTCCCTCCTTCAGGAGTCCGGAGTAGACGGATGCGGTGGTCTCCATGGCCTCGATGACGTTCTCATCGGTGCAGGACATGTATGTGGTGAGGGAACTGGCATCGCTGCACTGTGCGACCGTGGAGTAGACGGAGTACACCAGGGCCTTCTTCTCCCTGACGGCCTGGAACAGCCTGGAGCTCGTTCCGGATCCGAGCACGGCACTGAGCATTGTGACGGCCATCCTGTCCTTGCTAGAAGCCCCATAGGATGGGAATCCCATGGCCACCTGGTAATGGTCCGCCTCGTTCTTCACGAACCTGTACTCGGAGACGGGTGTGGGGGGAGCCGTCCTGACATTCCTCTGTCCCCCTGCCTTGCAGTCCAGTGTCTCCTCCGCCCATGCGACGGTGTCATCGATGTCGGCTGCACCGGCTGCGAACACCGCCAGGTTGGGGATCCTGTACTTCTCCTCGTAGTACTTCCTCAGGTCCTCGGAGGTCATGTTCCTCACGAGGTCCTCCTCCCCTCCCTCGTCCTGGGACAGGGCGTGTCCCCTCCACAGGGTGGATTCGAAGAGGTCATGGATGTACGAGTCGGGCTCGTTCTTGATCATGCTGAGCTCCTGGAGGACGATCTTCTTCTCCAGCTCCGTGTCCCTCTCGTTGATCATGGGGTTGGCGACGATGTCACCCACCAGGTCCTTGGCCACGTCGGCCGTCTCCCTGATGGTGATGCCGTAGAATGCGGTCATCTCCCTGCCGGTGAAGGCGTTCATCTCCCCTCCGGCACCCTCCATCTCCTTGGCCATCTGATAGGAGTCCCTGGTCTTGGTCTCCCTGAACACGGTGTGCTCCAGGAGGTGGGACAGTCCGAGGATGTCCTTGGTCTCGTCCCTGGAACCGGTGGCCACCGCGATCATGTATCCTACGCTCTGGCTGTCCGGGATGTTCTCTACCACCACGGGTATACCGCCCGAGGTCCTGGAAACGGAGATGGTGTGTTCGCTCATGGTCCCGATGTAGAATGGAACCTATTATTATGACTAGCGGAATCACCCGTACATGACCATAAAGACCACAAGGTACGCGGACATCGGACTCGAGAGGCCCATCGCCGTCATCGGTTTCCCAGGGGCCGGACTCGTGAGCTCCATCGTCCCCAACTACCTGGTGGGACAGCTCTCGATGACCCCTGTCGCGGGGATGTCATCACCCGTCATGCCCCCATACTGCCTGATCGCAGGCGGGATCGCAATGCCCCCCGTGAGGTTCTACGGGAGGAAGGGCAAGGGGAAGAACGCCAGGGACATGATCGTGTGCATGTCCGAGTACGCCCCCAAGCCGGAGGACTGCTACGAACTGGCGGAGGAGATCCTCAGGTACCTGAAGCGCATGGGATGCGAGACCATAGTCTGTCTGGAAGGCGTCCCCAAGTACTCGGAGGAGGATGCGATGATGATGTGCGGATGCGGCGAGAACGTCAGGGACCTCATGAAGAAGACCAAGCTGAAGGAGCTCTCCAACGGCATGATCCGTGGGATGACGGGCGTCCTCCTGTATGACGGGCCCGGATGGGGATTCGATGTCGTGTCCATCGTGTGTCCCGCAAACCAATCGCTTCCGGATCCTGGTGCGGCGGTCGGATTCCTCAAGCCCCTGTCGAAGCTCGTTCCCGGACTGAAGGTCAACCCCCAGCCCCTGATGGACGAGGCGGACCAGATCCAGAAGCGCATGGACGAGCAGGCCGCGGAGAACAAGGACCTGCTGTCGCAGCAGATCTACGGATGAGGGTCGAAACCCCATCCTTCCCCTTCCTTTTCCACATCACCCGTCTCTTCCTTTGACAATCGACGATAATCTAAAATCCTAGGTCCATAAGATCCCTGATTACCAGGGTTTTGTCAGCGTGAGCTATCGACTTC
>CALYUZ010000084.1 GCA_945492685.1 uncultured Methanomassiliicoccaceae archaeon
AGAATCCCTCGGAGGAGTACTGCATCCTCTCGTCGAGGGTGCCTCCGCATCCCCAGGTCTCATAGATCTCCGTCCTCTTGTGGGTGAGTCTGAGCATCAGGAAGATGACCAGAACGCATCCGGCCAGGAGTATGCCCAATGTGAGGGGCATCAGGGTCCCGGACATGCCGTCGCGGTAGGCCATGTCGGTACCCAGGAGATATGATATCCCGGTGTTCATGGAGTCCATCAGCGGGATGGACAGTATCCCCATGCCCACGCACATCGCTGCGAGGCAGATCAGGGGGAGGATCGATCCTTTCCTCATGGGCCTGGGCTTGGCCGCACCCTCGGAACGGGGGCGTCCCAGGAAGATGAACCCGTAGAGTCTGGCGTAGGATGTTGCGACGATCATACCGCAGACACCCATCATCGCCACGAGCAGGGGCATGGCCACACGCATGGTGCTGTCGACCGCATCGGTTCCCAGGAGGGTCTGGAGCATCAGCCACTCGCTGACGAACCCGTTCATAGGGGGTATGGCAGCGAGGGACATGACACCGATCAATGCCACCGCGGACAATGCCGGCAACACGCATGCTATCCCTCCGAACCTGTCGATCTTCCTCTCGCCGGTCACATCCTCGATGGAGTCCACGGTGAGCATCATGAGCGATTTGAACACGCCGTGGTTCAGTGTGTGCAGGAGTGCCGCGATCAGGACCAGGGCCTGGAGATTGGGCAGATCGCCTGCGAAGATCATCGCCAACGAGAGGCACATGGTAACAAGGGCCATGTTCTCCATGCTGGAGTACGAGAGGATCCTCTTCGGTTCCGTTTGGATCATGGATTCCATGGCACCCCACATCGCCGTGACGGCGGAGAGGATGCACAGGACTATCCCCACGGTCACGAGGCTCTCGTCCATGCCGATGTATGAGAACACCGCCTTGAACAGCATCAGGACGGCGGCGTTGGAGCACACGGTGGTGAGGAGCGCGGTTGTATGTGCGGGCGACTTCGCGTACATATCCGGCATCCACGCGTGGAACGGGACGGTTCCAAGTTTGGTTCCGAACGCTATGAACAGCAGGAACACAACTATCGAAGTGGTCGTCTGTCCCATGATGGATGCCACTCCGGTCCACTCGCTCATCACGTCGGTGCCGGAGACCACCCATAGGTAGGCGTACACGGCCATGAGCATCAGTCCGCCCACGTGGGTGATGGCGAAGAACCTCCATCTCGGGATGTCCTCGTCGGTCTCGCCCATCAGGAACGTGACCATGGAGACGATCTCCCATGCTATGAGCAGGAGTATCACCGTATCCGCCATCATGCACAGCACGCATGACAGGAACAGGGCACATGAGAGTCCCATGTATCCGGGCCTGTATCCATGGCCGGAGTGGGACATGTGCGTCACCACCATCAGGAAGACAGCGGACGAGAACGTCACGAAGATGGCCGTGAGCTCATCCACCCTGATGGAGTAGTCGCCTAGCATCGAGCCCAGGGGGAACGTCGCCGTGAAGTCCGGAACCATATACCAGACAAGGTAGCATAGCACTCCCGCGAGGCACGATATCCCGCACAATATGTTGGACAGCTTGCTTCCCCATTCCCTGCGGGAGGCTCCCGCTATGATGCCCAGTGCTGCGGGCAGGAGTAGGACGAGCAAGTATGCCGTGATCAGAAAACCGTCATCCATACCCGCGAACATCGGAATTGCACTTCCGACCGTCGCGTTACACAGATGTTACCTTAAACCTTGTGTTCTAAAAACTCCATAGAATCTGGATGTATCCTCCTGACAAAACATCGATCATCAGAGGTTCCCTGATGGGTACGTTATAGCATCTGGTGATATTGCGGAATCGTCCACAGGATGATGTGATCCGTTCCTTCTGGGATTGCCTCAGGCTGCTTCTCTCTTATCCGTCTGCAGCAGGTGTCCGTAAACCATGATGTGGTTCTTCCGGGACATGTGATAGAAGAGGGGTTCCCCGCCCCACGGAGGGACGGGGATGTGAACGTGTTTACTCCGCCATCCTTCTCAGGACGTACTGGAGGATTCCGCCGTTGGCGATGTAGTCAACCTCGGCAGGCACATCCACCCTGCACAGGGTGTCGAACTCCAGCTTCTTGCCGTCCTTGTAGGCGGTGACCCTGACGGTGCACTTGGGCTCCAGGTCGGTGAGGTCGATGTCGAATGTCTCCGTTCCATCGAGCTGGAGGGTCTCGCAGTTCTGTCCGGGCATGAACTGCAGGGGAACGATCCCCATTCCCACGAGGTTGGACCTGTGGATCCTCTCGAAGGATTCGGCGATGACCGCTTTGACTCCCAGGAGGAGGGGTCCCTTGGCGGCCCAGTCCCTGCTGCTTCCGGTTCCGTACTCCTTTCCGGCCAGGACGATCAGGGGGGTCATGTCCTCCTCGTATCTCTGGGAGGTCTCGAAGATGGTTCCCTCCTCGTTCTCGGGCAGGTACTTGGACCAGCTTCCCTCGGATCCGGGGACCAGCTGGTTCTTCAGCCTGACGTTGGCGAAGGTTCCGCGGACCATGATCTCGTGGTTGGCCCTGCGGGATCCGTAGGAGTTGAAGTCCTTGGGTGCGACTCCCTTGGAGATCAGGTACCTTCCCGCATCGGACTCCGCGGAGAATGCTCCGGCGGGGGAGATGTGGTCGGTGGTGATGGAATCGCCGAGCTTGGCGAGGCATCTGGCCCTGGAGATGCTCCTGATCTCGGGCTCCTCGAAGATGTCGTCGAAGAACGGGGGGTTCCTGATGTATGTGGATGCCTCGTCCCATCCGAAGAGGGGTGAGTCCTCGCACTCGACGGCGTCCCATCTGGCGGATCCCTTGAAGATGTCCTTGTACTTCGAGATGAACGTTGCCCTGGTGACGTACTGCTCGGTGAGCTTCTGGATCTCCTCGTCGGAGGGCCAGATGTCCTTCAGGTAGATGTCCTTGCCATCCACGGTTGCTAGAGGCTCCCTGTCCATGTCGATGTCCACGCGTCCCGCGATGGCGAACGCCACGACGAGGGGAGGGGATGCCAGGTAGTTGGCCTTGACGAGGGGGTGGATCCTTCCCTCGAAGTTCCTGTTGCTGGATGCGATCGCGGCAACGGCGAGGTCGTTGGCCTTGATGGAGTTGCTGACCTCGTCGGAGAGGGGTCCGCTGTTACCGATGCAGGTCATGCATCCGTATCCGCAGACCTGGAATCCCAGCTTCTCCAGGTAGACCAGGAGTCCGGAGTTCCTGAGGTACTCGGTGACCACACGGGATCCGGGTGCGAGGGATGTCTTGACGTAGTCCTTCGGCTTCAGTCCCAGGTCGGCGGCCTTCTTGGCGACGAGTCCGGCTGCGATCATCACAGAGGGGTTGGCGGTGTTGGTACAGGATGTGATGGATGCGATGACAAGGGATCCGTCTCCAAGCTGACCGGCGACGGGTTTCTTCTGCTCCTTGACACCGAGTGCGTCCAGGGTCTCCGCGAACTTCTCCTTCATCTCGGAGAGCAGGATCCTGTCCTGGGGTCTCTTGTGGCCTGCGAGGCAGGGCTCCACGGTGGAGAGGTCCAGTTCGAGGGTGTCGGTGTACTCGGGCTCGCCCTCGTACCACATGGTCTGTTCCCTCATGTACTTCTCGATGGTGTCGATGTGGGCCTCGTCCCTTCCGCTGAGCCTGAGGTACTCGATGGTCTTCTCGTCGACGGGGCAGTATCCCATGGTGGCACCGTACTCGGGTCCCATGTTGGCGATGGTGGCCCTGTCCGCGAGGCACAGGTTCTTGTATCCGGGTCCGAAGAACTCAACGAACTTTCCGACGACACCCTTCTTCCTGAGCATCTGGACGACCGTGAGGACAAGGTCGGTGGCGGTGATGCCGGGCCTGAGCTTGTTGGTGAGCCTGAATCCGATGACATCGGGGAGCTTCATGTAGCTGGGCTGTCCGACCATGACGGCCTCGGCCTCGATACCTCCGACACCCCATCCGACGACTCCGAGTCCGTCGATCTGTGTGGTGTGGGAGTCGGTTCCGAAGCAGGAATCGGGGTATGCGATGGTCTGTCCGTCCTTCTCCTTCACGTGGACGAGGGGGGACAGGTACTCCAGGTTGACCTGGTGGCAGATTCCGTTCCCCGGGGGAACCGCACGGAAGTTCTTGAAGGACCTCTGGGCCCATTTGAAGAGGGCGTACCTCTCCTGGTTCCTCTCGAAGTCCAGCTTCTCGTTGAGTTCGAGGGCGTCGTCCCTTCCGGCGAAGTCGGTGTTGATGGAGTGGTCGATGACGAGGTCCACGGGGACCAGGGGGTTGATGAGCTCCGGGTCCTTGCCCATGGCCTGGACGGCGTTCCTCATGGATGCCAGGTCCGTGACCGCCGCTCCTCCGGTGAGGTCCTGCAGCAGGACCCTTGCGGGGATCCAGGGGATGTCGCGGTCGGTGTTCTCTTTGGGATTCCATGATGCGGCGGTGAGGACGTCCTCGTCGGTGATGATCCTGCCGTCCCTCTGCCTGAGCATGGATTCGACGATGACCTTGATCGAATAGGGCATCTTGGAGAGGTCTTTGATGATTCCCTTCTCCTCGAGCTCCCTGAGGCTGTAGACGGTGATCTGACCCTCAGCGGTCTCGATGGTCCTGGTGCATTTTCCAACTTCTGTCATGAAGCTTCTCCTGCGACTTCGTATTATAGAATATTATAAGAAGATGGCGAGTCGGACCGATGGCCCGTTCGATGGGACCGTCCGGTCTTTCGGAAATGTCATCTCAGATGACGTTTCGTGTGTTCCAGGTATGTTTCTATCTTGTCATTCCGGTGTGTCAGGATGCATCGGATCGGAGGTCCAACAATGAGCCATCTCCGGTGGTTTTCACATTGTGAACTCTCCGGTGATGACAAAAACGACCGAGGAAAGAGAAGATCAGGACAGGACTCTCACAAAGATCCCCCTGGTCCTCGATGTAGTTCGTCTTATAGTCGAACTACTACGTTGAAAACCAATTACGGCCACTGCAATGGTCGATTCGGTCTATTATAC
>CALYUZ010000085.1 GCA_945492685.1 uncultured Methanomassiliicoccaceae archaeon
CTCCATCGACGCACACCTCGACTCTAGGGATGAGTATCTGGGAACCCCCAACAGCCATGCCTGCATAACAAGGAGGGCCTCGGAACACCTCGGTATCGACAATGTCTTCGTCCTCGGTTGCCGTGCCATCGGAGAGGAGGAACTGGACAGGGACGACGTGATCCCGTTCATCAGCTCCTATGACATCATGGAGAAGGGGATCGGATGGGCGATCAAGACCGCTCTCGAGAGCGTCAAGAACGATCGCATCTACCTGACCCTGGACATCGACGGGATCGATCCGGCATTCGCACCCGGTACGGGAACCCCCGAACCCTTCGGACTCATGCCCATGGATGTCAAGAAGGTCATCAACGAGATCGGCGACAGACTCGCAGGTTTCGATGTCGTCGAAGTATGTCCTCCCGCGGACCCCGCAGGGATAACATCCATCCTCGCCGCCAGGTACATCAACGAGGTCATGGCCGTCCACGCCAAGAACCTCAGATGCTGATCAGGAAGAAAGGTACTGATTCACCGCTTCCACATATTCCGCAAGTCTCCTATCAGCGACAGCAGGGTCTGTGGATTGGGAGTATATTCTGAAGAGACTGTCGGTGGCGGATGCCCTCAACAGGACCCACCCGTCATCGAAGTACATCTTGACACCGTCTGTGGTATCGGTCTGCATCCCATGGGCCGCATCCCTGAAATGCATCTCCACATCCTCCTTGCGGGAATCCGGACATGGGACTGATGTGTTGCGGAAACAGTATGTCTTGATGGTGGAGACCTGCTCCGAGAGAGGACCGTCCTTGGCGACGATCTCCAGCATCCTCACCAGGGCCATGGGAGCATCGCGGCAGAGTTGATGCTCGGGGAAAACGACACCGCCGTTGACCTCTCCTCCGAGGATGGCCTCGTACTCCATCACCTTCTTGACGATGTTCGGGGCTCCCACGGCGACGTACTTCAATATGCCCCCGTTGGCATCGACCTCGTCCTCGACGGCAGATGACGATGCGACGGTGGTGACGATCTTCCCCTTCCTCTTGGACAGGGTGGACCTTGCCAGAAGTGCGAGGCTCTTGTCACCGGGGACCATCTCCCCGTTACTGGAGACGAACAGACAGCGGTCCGCATCCACGTCGAAGGCGACACCGAGGTCGCATTCGGAATGCACCACCATGTATCCGAGGTTCTCCAGGTTCTTCGATGTGAGTTCGGAGTCGTGGCCGGTGAGCTCCCCCAGAGAACTTCCGTTCATCGTCACCATGCGGACGTTCAGACGATGGAGTATCTCCGGAACCACCAGGAACGCGGAGCCGTTGGCACAGTCGACGCAGATCTTCAGTCCCGCCTCGGATATGGCCTGCGCATCCACGTGTGACAGAACGGCATCGATGTAGCTCTCGATACATCCATCCACCTGGCGCATCTCGCCGATCCTCTCCCAGGGGACCTGTCTGGCATCGGTGTTGATGATCGTGTTCACGGAATCGTCCATAAGGAACGGATCCTCCAGACCATTGGCGGAGATCAGCTTCACACCGTTGAACTCGGGAGGATTGTGGGATGCGGTGACCATCACCCCTCCTACTATGTCATCATGTGTCCTGACATAGTACTGGAAGACGGGTGTCGGCAATGAACCGAGGTCCACGACCTCGCATCCGACGGCCATCAGTCCGGCGGCCACGGCACTCTTGAACGTCTCGCCTGAGATCCTGGTGTCATGGGCCACCGCCACAGGGCCGGAGTACCTCTCTCCAGCGATCTTTCCGATCTGGAGTGCGAGTTCCACATCCATTCCGTCGTTGACGATACCTCTGACACCACTGGACCCGGACGACACGTTCATCTCGAAACCTCCCGATCGGAAAAAGAATGGAATATGAACATCACAGGATGGAGATGCTCACGACATTGTTCCCACGGAGGACGACGCATCCCAGACGTCTTCCCTCATCCCCGTCCGCGGATGTCTCCACGGTCTCCTCGAGGACCATGTTCATGTACTCATCGTAGCCGGAGAGCTTTCCCTCGAGGACCCTTCCATCCTTCAGGAGGAGGGATATGCGTTTTTCCACCGATTTCTCAAGGAGAGACAGGGGCATTACCATGGCCCACCGTATCCGTCCCAGCCTTTTATAACTTCACGGAACGGCTTCGGAAGGTACCGTTCACTCCTCCGCGGAAGGCTCCTGGGAAGGTTCCTGTGCGGGAGAGGCATGGGCCTCAATCCAAGCGCGGATGTCCGCCTTCCTGGTGCTCCCGATGCCGAAGTACTCGGAGAACTTCTTGGTGGTCGTGAGCTCCAGTGTCTGACCGGACCTCTTGCCGGAGACGAATCCCAGCTCCACCAGCTTGTGGACATCGTCATATGTCCTGGGGCCGCGGGTCTTGAAGAGCTCTGACTGAAGGACGGGCTGGTTGTACGCGATGGTGCTCAGCGTCCTCATGACACCGGGTGCCATCTCGGCCTTGGCGAAGGTACCTGCACAGTCGGAGTACTCGGGCCTGAGCATCATCCTGTACTCGGTGCCTATCTTGGCTATCACGATGGCGGATCCCCTCTCATCGTACTCCCTGCGTAGGTCCAACAATGCGAGACGGACCTCCTCCTCGGGGATACCGGTCTTCGCCGCGATGTCCGAGATCCTTAGGTTCCCGGCACTGGAGAACAGGGCGGCCTCCACCGCACCTTTGGGATCCAACTCAGATCACCGCTTCGGGGATGGGCCTTCCGTCGGAGTCCTCGATGGTACCGGAGGTCCAGTCTGTCCTGATCTCGATGAAGATGTCCCCATAGGGAAGTGAGTCCTGCCAGACATCGAGACGTCCGTCCCTGACCAGATGCAGGACGGAGACGAACACGGTGAGGTTCTCCCTCATGTCCTCGGTGAACAGGTCGTCGATGCAGATCTGTCCGGTGCCGAGCCTCTGGATCCTGTTCCATACAGCCTCCACATCCTTCTCGTCGTCCTCATCGTGGGCCTTGTTCTCGAACTTCTTCACAGGCTCCCTTGCCTTGAGCTGGGCCTTGACGCGCTCCCTCTCCTTCTGGACCTCGATCTCCTTCCTGGCGTCCTCGAAGGCGTCGATCAGCTCGTACATGGTGACGGGACGGACGGGCTCCCTCTGGAACGCCTCCCTGAAGGATATCTCGGGAACGGTCAGGGGGACCTCCTCGTCGAAGAAGCTGTCGTCGATCTCCTCGAACTCGGGTTCCGCCGGGGGCTCGGACCTGGTGCGGGTGGAATCGGACTGCAGCCTGAGGATCTTCCACGCCATCAGGATGAGCTTTCCCGCGACGATCATGTCGAACTCGTTGGCGGCCACCTTGCGGGTGTACATCCTCACGAACTCGGAGAGGTCGATCTCCCAGGGATCGATCCCGTTCTCCAGAACCAGACTGAACACCGCCCTGATGGACTCGTCCACCGGGTCCTGGAGCCTCTCTCCCGACTCGGCCCTGGAGAGGATGTCCATGTAACCTCCGATCCTCTCGAAGTCCTCGTAGTTCTCACTCATGGCCTTGTGGAACAGCAGGTGCTGCTCCAGATCCTCCATCCTAACATTCCCATCCATCTCAGATCGCCTCTTCCTGCTTCTTCTTGGCCTCCTCCTCGTAGCGGGAGACCTCCGCAAGGTCAGGCTGCATGATGACCTTGCTTATGCCCGTGGGGGGCCTTGTGACGCCGATCAGATGATCGGCCAATGCCAGGGTCACCTTCCTGAGTGACACCTGGATGAACTGTGCCTTCGCGGAGCTCTCCTTGACCCTCTTGGCCACCATCTCCGCGTTCACCGAATCAAGGAACATGTCCACCTCGTCCAGTACGTAGAACGGAGAAGGCTGGTACTCCTGTATGGCGAAGATGAACGACAGGGCGGTGAGGGACTTCTCCCCTCCCGACAGAGCCTCCAGCCTCAGGAGCTTCCCGTTCCTGGGCTTGGCGTTGATCATGAGTCCGCCGCTGAAGGGGTCCTCCTCGTTCTCCAGGCCCATGAAGGCCTCCCCTCCCCCGGACAGCTCCGAGTAGATCGCCTTGAAGTTCTCATTCACCGCATCGTACGACCTCATGAACAGCCCCTTCTTCTTGGATGTGAGGGACTCCATCAGGTCGCTGAGCTCCTTGATGTGCTTGTTGAGGGAGGCCACCTCGGCCATGAGGCCGTCATAGCGGCTCTTCTTCTCCTCGTAATCGTCTATGGCGCGCAGGTTCACGTTGCCCAGCTTGTTAAGGGCAGCCTCCTGAGCCCTGATGTTGCGCCTGATCTCCTCCTCCGACGGGATCGGAAGCGGAACATCTATCGTGATGGCGTCCACCTCCGCCTGCAGAGAGGCCACGGATTCCCTGAGGATTATGATCTGGGCCTCGAATCCCGCCTTGGATGCGTTGGCGTTCTCGATGTCCTTGGAGGTCTCGCGGATCTGTGAATCCAGGCCGTACTTCTCCTGCATGAGGGCATCCTTCTGGTTGCGGAGGTCCTCGATTCCACTCTCCATCTCGGACTCTATCCTGCGGAGGGCATCCAGGTCCAGCCTGGCCCTCTCTATCAGTCCGGTGTTCTCCTCGATGATCCTGTCGTCCTCGGCGATGGTCTGAAGGACGGAGTCCAGCTGCATCTGCAGGGACTCGTTCTGCTTCCCGTATCCGATGATCTCCGTCTCCATGCCTCCGATCTGGAGCCTGTAGTCGGAAATCCTGTTGTTGAGCTTGTAAAGCTCGTCGCGGACGGCCTGTATCCTGTTCTGCAGATCGACGGGTGCTATCTGGGCGATGCGCTCCTTGATGGCGTTCCTGTCCGTGGTGATGGAGGTCAGACGCTCTGAGACCTCTCCGAACTGCCTCCTGGCTACATCCAGCTCAGCATCCGCTGCGGATACCCTCTCGCGGACCGCCTTCATCTCCTCGGATGCGGCCTTCCTGGCCTTCTCCAGCTGCTCGATGCGCCCCTGGATCTGGGCCATCTGCTCCCTCTCCCTGAGGCCGGCGGCGTTGGCGTTCCTCATCATGTCGTCGGC
>CALYUZ010000086.1 GCA_945492685.1 uncultured Methanomassiliicoccaceae archaeon
CTATGGAGACGGACAGGGAACCAGGCGATTGCACAACGACCCTGTCTGGAAACATGGACACAAAGACATCCATACCGAACAGAAGATAATCGCGATGGACAACGGCATTGACTATAGCCTCCCTGACGGCATCCATAGGAACATCATATGTGTCTGTACGATACAGACCCCTGACCACTCCCGCACATCTTACATTCCGCCTGACGAACCTGCAGGCATCCTCAATCTGATCCAGGATGGAGCCGTCATAGACAGCATGGTCTAGGAACTCTATCGCCATATCATCTGGGAATAGTGCACATTTGATGACGGGTCCTCCCCTGTTGGAGGTCAACATCTCAAATGCATTGGTAACCAGGATGTTGTTCCCCATACGGATGAGCAGTCCACGGCGGATTAGATCCTCGATGAAGATGTCCTCGATTCCAGCCCTGGACATAATCCCCTGCAGGAAAGATATGGCAGAACAGTCGGGGGGGATCGGACCAGACTCATAGCACCGGCGCAACCCATCGCAACTGTCACGACAGGATGAGGTGTCCTCGATATACCGATCACCAATCAGACATCTACCATTTCCTTCAGAATCCATGCACACACCACCACATAGGTTTGAACCATAGCATATACTTTGAAGTATGTATATACATATAATATTGTGGTATACTGGCGGATACATCCTGTATACCATAGAGTATACCATAGCCTGGATCAATCCCTGGATCCGATGCCGATTGTCTCCTCGGCTATCTTGATGCAGGCCATGAGGTCATCGGCAGAATTCTTGACAGTACCGGACCTCTCGGCACTGATCCTGAAAACGAGTTTGGTCCCCCTGAGCTCGGAATCCACATATCCCTCGTTGTCCGGCTGCAATGCACCGAAAACCGCCGAGGCTGTGGCCTCGTCGGGATAGTCTATCTCGAGCTCCAGGGAGATCATTTTATCAGTTCTTCTGTGAACGGACGTAGTCCGCGATGTGCTTTCCGACCTCGGCCGTCTTGAGCTTTCCGCCCAGGTCGGGAGTGGTCATGTTGGTGTCCAGGGATTTCCTGACGGCATCGTGCAGCATCCTTCCCTCCTCGGGGAAGCCCTGGTTCTCCAGGAGCATCTGTGCGGCGAGGATGGCGGCGATGGGGTTGGCCTTGCCCTGACCGGCGATGTCGGGAGCGGATCCGTGGATGGGCTCGAACATGCTGACGCCCTCGGGGTTGATGTTACCGCTTCCTCCCATTCCGAGTCCTCCCTGGAGCTGTGCTCCCAGATCGGTGAGGATGTCTCCGAACAGGTTGGGGACGGCGACGGTTCCGAAGGTCTCGGGACGGACGATCATGGCCATGGCCATGGCATCCACGAACATGAACTCGAGGTCCAGTCCGTACTCCTTGGTCTTCTCCTGGAAGATCTGCCTCTGCATGCCGTAGTTGGTGGTGATGACGTTCGCCTTGTCCACGAGGGTGACCTTCTTGTCCCCCCTTGCCAGGGCGTACCTGCAGGCGTAATCGGCGAACCTGGTGACGGCCTTCTTGGAAAGAAGTCCGATCTCGAAGGCGAAATCGTCATCGTTGGATGCCTTGGCCTCGAGGTCGATGTCCAGGTCGTAGAGCTCCCTCTTCACGTGGACGTGTGCCTTGTTCCCGCCGTTGTTGGGTCCGAAGAATCCGTTGGCTCCCATGTAGAAGTCCTCGGTGTTCTCCCTGAGGAAGTGGATGTCGAAGTCCACCTCCCTCTTGAGGGGGACCAGGGGGAACCAGGATGTGACGGGCCTGAGGTTGATGTACTGGTCGAAGACCGCCCTCATCTTCAGGAGGATACCCTGCTCCAGGACACCGGGCTTGACCCTGGGGTCCCCGATGGCACCGAAGTAGATGGCATCCTTGGACTTGAGCAGCTTGATGTCCTCGTCGGTGAGGAGTTCACCCGTCTCCAGGTACCTGTCGGATCCGATGTTGACGTACTCGGGCTCGAACTGGAAGGATGAGATCTCGGAAACGGCATCCAGGACCTCCATTCCGGCTGCGATGACCTCCTTTCCGATACCGTCTCCGGGGATGATGGCGAGCTGCTTCATATCTTGCCCTCCTTGACGAGGTTCATGAGTCCGCCCTCCCTGATGAGCTCGGTGATGAACGGGGGATACTCGGGGAACTTGTACTCCTTTCCGTCGACGACGACCTTTCCGTGATCCGGATCCACGACAGCCTCACAGCCCTCTGTGGGCTTGTCGACCTTGCACTCCACCAGCAGGAGTCCGATGTTCATGGAGTTCCTGTAGAAGATGCGTGCGAAGGACTCGGCGATGATGCAGGAGAACCCGGCCTCGATCAGGGACAGGGGCGCATGCTCCCTGGATGAACCGCATCCGAAGTTCCTTCCGGCCACCAGGATGTCCCCCTTCTGGACCTGCTGGGCGAAGCCCGGCCTGACCTTCTCGAAGATGTAGTCGTTGAGGTGGTCGAGATTGGCCGCGACGAGCCTCTCGGCGGGGATGATCTGATCGGTGTCGACGTTGTCTCCGAAGACCCATACCTTTCCTTTGAACTGTTCCATTCACTGTCCCTCCAGCTGATCGGGTGTGACGATCTTTCCGGCGATGGCGGATGCCGCCACCACGGCGGGTCCCGCGAGGTAGACCTCGGAGGACTTGTCTCCCATCCTTCCGATGAAGTTCCTGTTGGTGGAGGACACGGACCTCTCGCCGGCGGCGAGGATTCCCATGTATCCTCCGAGACATGCACCGCATGTGGGTCCGGAGATGAACGCTCCGGCATCGAGGAAGATCTGCATCAGACCCTCCTCCACCATCTGGCGGTAGACCCTCTGGGATGCGGGGACCACCAGGAACCTGACGTCGGGGTGGACCTTCCTTCCCTTGACGATCTCGGCGGCGACCCTCATGTCCTCGATCCTTCCGTTGGTACAGGATCCCAGATATGCCTGGTCGATCTTGACATCCGTCTCCTTGACCACATGTCCGTTGCTGGGCAGGTGGGGGAAGGCGACCATGGACTCGAGCTCGTCCAGGTTGTACTCCAGTGTGCGGCAGTAGACCGCGTCAGGGTCGGCCTCCACGGGGGTGTACTCTCCCCTGACCTTGTCCTTGATGTACTCGCGGGTCAGGTCGTCGCAGGGGAAGATACCGGCCTTCCCTCCGGCCTCGATGGCCATGTTGGAGACGGCGAGCCTGTCCGCCACGGGGATGTTCTGGATGTCGCCGTGGAACTCGAAGGCCTTGTAGTTGGCCCCGTCCACTCCGATGTCTGTGATGATCTTGATGATCAGGTCCTTTCCGCCCACGTAGGGCTTGAAGTGTCCCTTCACGACGACCTTGATGGTCTCGGGGACCTTGAACCAGAGCCTTCCGGTGGCGAATGCAGCCGCGGCCTCGGTGGAACCGATTCCTGTGGAGAGGGCGTTGATACCGCCGTACGTGCATGTGTGGGAGTCCGCACCGACGATGAGCCTTCCGGGTGCCGCGAAACCCTCCTCGACCATGAGCTGGTGGCAGACACCGCTCTTTCCGACCTCGAAGTAGTTGGGGAGATCATGCTTCCTGACGAAGTCCCTCATCTCCTTGGCCTGCTCGGCGGAGGCGATGTCCTTGTTGGGGACGTAATGGTCGGGGATGAGGACCATCCTCTCCTTGTACATCTTGCCGTTGTTTATCTCGTCGTATTTCCTGAAAGCTGGGGGGCCGGTGACATCGTTCACCATGACGAAATCGACGTCGGCCACCACGATCTGTCCGGCCTTCGCATCGGTGTGCGAATGCTCGGACAGGATCTTCTCTGCGATTGTCTTTCCCATTTAGCATTCCTTCTTATCGTGTTTCACGCGGGCGAAATCCCTGTTTATGGCCGCCATGGTGGCATCCACGGACGTCTCGACGATGTCCATACCGACGGCCCTGCCGAAGGATATGTTCCCGTCGTTCTGGACGTTCTTCATCGTCACCGCGACCTGACACATGGAGTCGCTCTCGCCGGTTATGGCGGACAGCTTGTACTCCTCCATCGTCATGTTGCTGTTGACGGCCTTCCTTATCGCGTTGACGGCCGCGTTTACCGGCCCTACGCCGGTGTCGGCGACGGTCACCTTGCTGCCATCGGCCTTGGTTATGGTCACGGTGGCCGTGGGGGTCGTGGACCTGCCGGTGATGACCGTCAGCTCGTCCAGGACGCACTCCTTCCTCTCGGTGGACTTCTTCCACATTATGTCGTCGGCGATGGCCATCAGTTCCGCGTCTGTGATCTCCTTCCCGCTGATGGACATCTTCTTCACGGCTTCCATCAGCTCGTCGATGTGCTCCGCAGGGAATTGGGCGCCCATCCCCGCCGGCTTCCCCCCGCCCGCATGGGATCCGGACAGCTTTCCGACCACCAGACGCCTCTTTGCGCCCACCACCTCGGGCAGGAACGGCTCATAGGTGGCGGTGTTGTTCATTATGCCGTGGACATGTATCCCGGACTCGTGGGCGAAGGCGTTCCTCCCCACGATGGGCTTGTTGGCGGCCATGGAGAACCCGGTTATCCTCTCGATCAGTGCGGAGGTCTCCGAGATCTTGCTCAGGTCGTATGTCTTCACGCCGTAATTGGCGAACAGGTTGACGGCGACCTCCTCCAGGGCGACGTTGCCGGTCCTCTCGCCGAAACCGTTGACGCATCCCTGGACGATCGTGGCCCCGTTCTCCACCGCGGCCAGGGAATTGGCCAGGGCCAGTCCCATATCGTTGTGGCAATGGACGGAGATCGGGATCTTCAGGGTCTTATGCAGCTCCGCGATCATGTTCCCGTATGCCTTGGGGATGATCACACCGACGGTGTCCGGGATGTTGACGGAGGAGGCCCCGGCCTCCTGGACGGCCAGCAGGATCTCCTTCATGAAGTCCATCCTGGTCCTGGTCGCATCCTCGCAGGAGAACATGACCTCCAGGCCGTGCTCCCTGGCATACTCCACCGCATCGACGGCCCTCTCCTTGACCTGCTCGGGGGTCATCTTCAGC
>CALYUZ010000087.1 GCA_945492685.1 uncultured Methanomassiliicoccaceae archaeon
CGGACGGTTACATCAGGATGACCGTCACCGAGCCCGTCGAGAGGATCAAGATCGCCCTCGAGAGGATGGAGCGCGGCTCCTACAACTGATTATCCTTTCCCCGCGGGAACGCGGGGACCCAAACACCTTCACACCCCATCATTCTGTCCCACCGCATCACCCGTATCCGAATGTACGACATGATCGGATGCGTCCGAAGGACCTTTATATACACCATATCCTGAGACATGATCTGGTGCAGAAAATGGAAAGGAAAGCAGCGGCGATCATCATCGCTGCGACGGTCCTGGCCGTGGCAGTGGTCGGAGCACTCGCGTGGATGATGCTCCCCGACATCGAGGAGTTCGAGGTCGACGGGATCGGATACGTGACGGCATACGACCAGGCCGTGGTGAACGGCTACGACGACAGGAGCAACGACCTCGTCATCCCTTCGGAGGTGGAACACGACGGGAAGACCTACAGGGTGTCCGCCATAGCCGACAAGGCATTCAAAGATAGTCTGTTTTTAACAGTCAGCATACCTGACTCGGTACAGTACATAGGAGAATGCGCGTTCCTGGACGCAATGGTGTCATCGATCCACATCCCGGATTCCGTGGAGGAGATCGGGGACGGGGCGTTAGCGAGCAGATACATCAGATCGATCACACTATCCGACGACAACGGGGATTTCAAGATGATCGACGGGGTGCTCTTCTCCAAGGACGGGAAGAGGCTGATCGCATACCCCGCGGGACTCCCGGCATCATCGTACAGCATACCTGTCGGAACGGAGACCCTGGACGGATACTCATTCCATCACAACTACATGCTGTCGGAGATACACATACCGCCATCGGTCAGATCCATGGACTCGACGTTCATTGATGTAAAATCCGTCTCGGCATACCACGTCGACCCGGACAACACGGAGTACTCCTCGACGGATGGGGTGCTCTTCTCCAAGGACGGGAAGAGGCTCATCACATATCCGGTGAAGAAGGAGGGACCGTCATACGAGATCCCAGCGGGAACGGAGATCCTCGAAGTGGATTCGATGTCCGTGACACAGCTGGAGTATGTGATCTTCCCAGAGACCCTGAGGACAATCGGGGAGGGCTGCTTCTCCTATTCGTACCTTCTGAGGGAGATAGAATGGAACGGTTCCGTGGACAGCATCGGGGACTATGCGTTCAAAGGATGTATCTCTCTGGAATCGGCCACTATACCGGATGGTGTCGTGTCACTCGGAGACAACGTGTTCGAGGGATGCGATAACCTCCGCGAACTGAACATCGGATCCGGACTCGAGACCCTGGATGCGACCATGTTCAGGGAATGCACATCTCTGACGACAATCACCGTATCCTCCTCCAACGGATACCTCGTGTGCATCGACGGCATCGTCTACACGAAGGACGTGAAGACCCTTCACCTCGCACCGAAGGTCCTCACGGACACCACGGTGATCGTGGAGGACGGCGTGACGGAGATCGGGGGATACTCCTTCACCGGGTCGACGGCGGAGCATGTCATACTCCCCGACAGCGTTGAGACCATAGGCGAATACGCGTTCAGAGATTCCGCTCTGAAGGACATCGTACTCGGGAACCGTCTGGAGAGCATTGGCCTCCGTGCGTTCATGTGCTGCTACGATATGGCATCCGTGGAGATACCCCCAAGCGTCCGCACCATCGGACAATCTGCATTCTACGGTTGCAACAGCCTCACGGGGATCGTGTTCCCGGAGGGTGTGGAGACCATAGGGGACTATGCCCTCTCAAACTGCACATCCCTGACCGGCTTCAACATCCCCTCCACACTGAAGGAGTTCGGGATGATGATCGGCATGTCTGTCCTGGAGAGCGTGTCAGTGTCCCCAGACAGCAAACACTACACATCCATGGACGGCATCGTCTATACCAGGGACATGAGGATGCTTGTCCTGTGTCCGGCCGAACAAGATAAGGCGCATGTGGAGATTGCCGACGGAACGGAGACGATAGCACCCTATGCGTTCAGCCATTGCAAGGGACTGATCACCATCACCGTCCCGTCATCCGTCCGTGAACTGGGAGAGGGTGCGTTCTACAGGTGCTCCGCATTGACGTCCGTGGACCTAGGCGGTATCAAAACAGTGGGTGATGAGGCTTTCAACTACTGCACATCCTTGAGCAAGGCATCCTTTGGAGAGAACCTGCTTTCTATCGGGAAGAACGCATTCCTCGGATGCTCCGCCCTGGGATCGATGACATTCGGATGCAAGGATGCACCGGACGTAGGAGAGAACGCGTTTATACTCGGCGATGGCCGCAACACCGTCAGTTGCACGGTGAGATCCAACCTGGAACCCGGATTCCTCGATGATGCCTCGGGATTCGTGGAATTCGACTACGTGAAACTCTGAACCCTACAAGGTCCGGCATCGGAAACGGTGTCGGACCAAACCCCTATCACCCGTATCCGACCCTATTCCGGATGGATACACAATACATTGTACATCAATCAACTGTATATAGTGTGGCTACATGGGACACGTATATGGACAGAAACTGCAACTTGGATGCAGGTCCGGGAGTCATGGTCGCACTGTTGACATGCTCCATGCTGATCCTCATGGGCGGTGCGGCCGTCACCCCGGGACTACCCGGGATCGAGGCCCACTTCTCGGACCATGCGGACCTGACATCCTTCGTCATCACCCTTCCACATCTCGCGGTGGCCATCGTGGGATTCCTGATGGGTGCCGTGGCCGACAGATTCGGTCAGTTCCGCACCCTGGTGGTCTCACTCCTGATCTTCATCGTCACCGGTACAGGATCGTACTTCCTAGACAATATCTACATGATCCTCGTCCTCCGCTTCCTCCTGGGATTCGGTCTGGCCGGGATCGTGTGCACAGTAACATCACTCATAGGCAGCTACTACTCGGGTCAGAAGAGGGTCCGCATGCTCGGACTGCAATCGGCTGCGATGGGTGTGGGTGTCCTGATCCTGGAGGTCCTCGGAGGATCACTGGCGGACATGAGCTGGAACGCCCCGTTCCTGGTGTATCTGATCGCCGTACCGTTCCTGATACTGGTCCTCCTGTTTGTGAGAGAACCGGTGCATGAGGAGATCGGCGAGGTGGACGACGGCTCCGGGAAGAGCGACATGGGCACCATCCTAACATGCTGTGCCGCGATATTCATCGGAATGATCGTGATCTTCGTCATCCCGACCAAGATGCCCTCCTACATGGAGAACATGCTCGGGGTGTCCGCGACCATGATGGGACTGTACCTGGGATTCCACGGATTGGGCAATGCGCTGTTCTCGATCTTCCACAGGAGATTGAACGAGATGCTCGGATCGAAGAAGCTCATCGTCGCATCGTTCCTGATCCTGGCGTTCTCCTTGATCCTCCCCGCATTCGTGGCGGAGACCGTTCCCGTGTGCCTGGTGACCCTCATCGTCTCCGGATTCGCAGTGGGCCTGATCGTCCCATCAGTGGTGAATACCATAGTGGCCTCATCGTCACCGTCCAACCGCGGTAAGATGATGGGCATCTATGCCATGTTCCTGAACCTCGGACAGTTCGCCATATCGCTGGTCAGCATCCCCATGTTCTCCATGGCGGGACAGTCGTATCCGACCATGTTCGTCATGTTCGCGGCTGTGGCGGTGGTCATGGCGGTCGTGCTGGCGGTGGTGTTCGGTGTGACCGGGAAGAGGAACCAATTAGTCAGAGCCGGGTGAAACCTCATCAAAACCCGCCTCATCCATCCGGATGGGGTGGGATCCCACCCAGGTCAAATACGTTGGATGAACCCCAGATATCACAATAACGAACTATACAAAACATAAAACATATTGCTATTGTCGTATCAGATTATCGATAATAGTTACTTTTCTTGAGTAATCATTATAATCTTCGTCTACAGTCCGAAGTTGGATGTATTGTCCAATCCTATTGGATTAATCATCCAACTAACAATAACAACGTGAACGACATGGATCACAACTCAAAGATTCTGACCATCGCGGTGGTCGCCATCGTCCTGATTGCAGGAATCAGATCCGCGATCTACCTCCTCACCGGTTCTGACAGTGGGGAGAAGCGCATCAACACCACCGAGAAAGCCCTGGTCTACGGCAACGCCAACAACGACTATGCCATCGATCAGCTGGACATCGACTTCATCCAGGATATCGTGGATAAGAAGACCACTTGGAACAAGACAGCCAACCCCTTCGCCGACGCCGACAACGACGGAACCATCACATCGAAGGATGTGGAGCTCGTTAAGAAGATCATCAACGACGAACCCTGCAACGTGTACTACTACAACCACTTCGGCGAATCCCAAGAGATATCCTATCCCCAGAAGGACAAGAGGATCGCAGTCACATACTGGCAGCAGGCAGAGGAGATGGCCATCCTCGGAGTTTGGGACAATGTCTACGTCGCCAACGCCAGTGTCATGACAAAGACCAACCTCTACGACCTCTCCCACGTCACATCGATTGGAAAGTCCTCCGGATCCGCACTGGATGCCGCACAGGTCGAGACGATCCTCGAGAACAAGATCGACCTCATCATCGGTTCCGCCTACGATACAGTCCGTCAATACGCAGACCCCCTCAAGTCCAAGGGTGTCGAGACCATCTACCTCTGGCATGCCGGAGACTACTGCCTCTCCACCATACTCACCCTGGGTGTCCTCATGGATGAGGAGGAAGCCGCAGAGAAGTTCCTGAAATACTGGGTCAACATCCAGGAGATGCTCAACGACAGGCTTCCTGCAGAGAAGGACCGCCCCTCCATCGTCATCACCATGATGCACGCAGACGAGGACAGGTACATCGGATCGTACGGAGGGATCTTCACATCCGTCAACGACCCCGCAGGAGAATGGATCCTCATCAAGAACCTCGGTAACGTCTACACCACCGAGGTGACAGGGAACAAGACCCTCGGAAGGAACTTCTACCAGCCCGAGTGGTT
>CALYUZ010000088.1 GCA_945492685.1 uncultured Methanomassiliicoccaceae archaeon
ATGACCGAGTTGAATCCCAACTGTAACTGTCCGAAGACCGAATGCCCCAGACATGGGAAATCCATGGAATGCGTCGAGTTCCATAAAGCGAACAGCGACAAGATCCCGTTCTGTCTCAGGTTCATGATCGAGGTCAAGTGATTCCTACGGGGATATCCCGGAGATATCCCCTACAACCTTATTCCCGGTCTGTTTTCTTCATCTTCGTTAGAGCAACGCCAGATATCTTCCGCACACCGCCCCGAACACGCACAGGACAGAGTTCATCAGGATGTTCCCGACTGCGAGTCCGTAGGAACCGTCCACCAGCAGGTTCACCGTATCTATGGAGAACGTGGACATCGTCGTGAAAGCACCGAACATGCCCACGAATATGAACGACCTCAGTGTGCTCTGCATGTCCAGGCCGTATCTGAACATCAGGAACGATGCCAGGATGCATCCGACGATGTTCACTATGAAGGTCGCCCAGGGGAAGCCTGTGTCCACGACCTTGTACACGGAGAATCTGAGCACTGCCCCGACGGCGCCTCCGGCAGCCACCGCCAGGAACGGAACCAATGCGTTCATGCCATCCACGCCGTTCGTTCCCATTACCATGATAATAATCTGTCGGTCACTATGTACAAAAAGGAGATGTTAACGGAGTATACGACCAACATCGATAATAATGCGCCCGTCCATATTATCCGCCATGGACCTGACTAGAGAGGAGGAGGCAATCCTTAATGGAGAGGAGGGCGAGGGAAGGCAGAAGGCCATGGAACTCGTCACCGCGCTCGGTAAGATCTACGGAGCGGAAGACCTCATCGACATCACATCGGCGCACCTTTCGGGCGCATCATACAAGACGATCGGGGACGGCGGCCTGAAGTATCTCGAGGATATGGCCGCAGGCGGTGCCAAGGTCACGGTGCCGTCGACGCTCAATCCCGTCGGTATGGACAGGACCCGTTGGAGGGAGATGCACATCTCCGAGGAGTTCGCCGAGAAACAGCTCAGGATCATAGATCTGTACGGTCAGATGGGAATCAGGACCACCTGCTCCTGCACACCCTATGTGGGACCCAATGTGCCGTCAATGGGCGACCATGTGGCATGGGCAGAATCCTCAGCACTCTCATTCGTCAATTCATATATCGGTGCCAGGACCAACAGGGAGGGCGGACCCGGTGCATTGGCCGCCGCCATCCTGGGAAAGACCGCTAACTACGGCCTCCATCTCGATGAGAACAGGAAGCCGACCGTGGTCATCGATGCCGACATCGATGGTTCCATCTTCTCGTACTCCCTTCTCGGACAGGCTGTGGGGATGGCAATCGGAAGCGGCGTCCCCTATTTCAAAGGGATATCGCCGGAGGTGGAGGAGGCCAAGACGTTATGCGCCGCCATGGCCGCATCTGGTTCCGTCGCGTTGTACCATGTGGAGGGCGTCACCCCCGAGGCCGGGAACTTCGACGTGTCCGATCTCGAGGTCATCCATATCGGGGAGAAGGAGCTCCAGGCCGCCTATGACAAACTGAACACAGTCGACGATATCCAGCTCATCGCCTTGGGATGCCCCCATCTCACCGAGAAGGAGATGCATCAGATCGCATCCTTCCTCAAAGGGAAGAAGAAGGTCAACAAGGACGTGGAGATATGGTTCTGCACCTCCGCGGAGATAAGGGACAGGTGTCCCGAGGATGTGAAGATCATGGAGGAGTTCGGACCCGTGCTGGCGGACACCTGCATGGTGGTCGCCCCCATCGAGGGAACATTCCAGAGGACCGGAACCAATTCCGCCAAGGCCGGTAACTATCTCCCCACCCTCTGTTCCCAGAAGGCCATGTGCAGGGACATCGCCAAGCTGATGGAGGTGGTCCTGTGAGGATCGAGGGACGCTCGATATCTCCCGGCAAGGCGAAGGGAGAGGTCGTGAAGCTGAACGAGCCCCTGAGCTTCCTCGGAGGTGTGGACGGTTCCACCGGCGATATACGCGTCGGAGACGGTGGTAACGTCGCCGGTAAGATCCTCGTGTTTCCCAAGGGAAAGGGAAGTACCGTCGGTTCCTTCGTCATGTACGACCTGATGGTCCATGGAAAGGCTCCCGCCGCCGTCATCAACGAGTCTGCGGAGACCATCGTCGCCACCGGTGCGGTGATCTCATCGATCCCCATGGTGGATTCCATCCCGTCTATCGATATCTTCGAGAACGGGGATGTGGTGACCGTTGATGCGGATGCAGGAACCGTGGAGATCGAGGGTGTGGAGTGCAGGAGCGTCGTGTCCTCCGCCATCCTGATGGATGGCAAGGTGTTGATGCTCAAGCGTCCGGCCACATGTCATTCATTCCCCGGGAAATGGTCCCTGGTCGCAGGGAAGATAGAGCCGGGTGAGACCCCCACCGAGGCAGCCAAAAGGGAGATCCTCGAGGAGACCAGGATCCCTGTCGGAGGTCCGGATGCCGTCGTCCGTCCGTTCTACGTCAGAGAGGGTGACGTCCTCTGGAAGGTCCATGGGATGCTGTTCAGGGTATCATTCGCCGATCCGAAGATCAACGAGGAGAACGAGATGTTCGAGTGGGTGTCCCTGGAGGACGTCTCCGGGATGGACACCGTCACCGACACGATGGCCGTGTTGGAACAGCTGATGAAGTGATCATTCTCAGAAACCTATGGTGATGACGGGGTCATTCTCCGCCATCACCCGTCTTTCGGATATCAGAGCAGTTCGTCCGGGTCGCTGATCGGGCAGACGTATCTGTTCTTGCCCTTGGTCTTGCTTTTGAACTCGATGGCCGTTGTCGGACACCTGTTGATGCATGAGAGGCACTGTATGCAGTCCCCTGACCATTTGGGCTTTCCGCGGTCCATGGATATGCATCCTGTGGGGCAGTCGCTGACGCATCTCCCGCATCCGTCGCATGCTGATGACACGGAGAATCCCTCGCAGTTGATGTTGAACTTGTAGAACAACGGGTTGACCACATAGGTCCTGAACATCCCTCCGTGCGGGGATATGTTGATGATCTCTCCCTTGGAGATGTGGTCCGCGGTCTCCTTCACCGTGGGGACGATCGCCTCGATCATCTTCCTGGCTTCATCCTTCTTGGGAGGATCGTCCATGATCAGGTAGTTGTCGGGCATGGTGATGTCCACCTCTCCCATGAAGTCCAATCCCTTCCTCTTGCAGAGGTTCTCCACGTACTTGCAGTTGAATCCTGCCTCCCCTCCGCAGGTCGTGACGAAGTAGATCATATCCGTCCCTTTGAACTCGGTCCTGTCGATGAAATCCTCCACGTAGTTGGGGATCTTCCATGCATAGATGGGACATACGATGACGAAGGGTCTGTTGGAAGTGAGTGATGTCGTACCCTTCTTGATGAGGTCCGGGATGGATGCGATGTCGTCGCCGGTCAGCTTCCTGAGCATCCTGGCCACCAGGTGGCTGTTTCCAGTCCCGCTGAAGTAGGCAATCATGTGTTACCGAATGGTGTGTAGTAGAAAAAGATGACCGAGGTACCTACCTCATCTCGCCTTTTGCTCGACATGATGTTCACAGGCAGATGGTCATGTATATCGGTATGAAGCAGATGTTTCCCACTTTTCTGACATTCTTCGTATTGATGATGTATGGTTGTCCGAGTGCCTTCGAATGCATGGACATGAGGCGGTCTAGGGATGCATGTTTGGTGGAATCACCTGATTTCACCTCTATTGGACATATCTTCCCACCTTTTCTGATGAGGAAATCTATCTCGTACCGGTTGTTGTTGTCTTCTCTGTTGTAGAATGAGTGGAACAGGAGTTCATGGCTGTTCGCTCTGAGCATCTGTGATACGATGTTCTCCATCATCATTCCCTCGTTGACATGCAGTTTGTCGTTCAGAAGAGAGAGGAGAAGACTGTTATCCGGTATGGTCCCGTTCATCATGGCCAGGGTCAGCAGGAGTCCGGTATCCCCCATGTAGCATTTGACGGACGTCCGTTCCATATTCATCATGAGGCCGATGCTGATGTCCATGGTGTCGTAGCAGATGTTGGCCACCATGGAATCGTCTAACCAGAACAGGGTATCTTCGAAGGACTCGGCTTTCGTGTTCCTATCCAGACTTGTCTGCTGTATCGTCTTGTCATGTTTCATCAGTAGGGCCGGTATCTCCTCGAGAGTCCTCCTGGTCCTGATGCCGTGTTTCCTTGCATCATTCCTGTATAGATCCAAGATGGCCCGCTTTTCAATCTCCGCCTTCATCAGATCTTCTGTCCTTGAATACGTCTCGACGGCGGTCGGCATACCTCCAACGATCATGTACGTTCTGAAACGCTGGAGAATAGCTTTGTGTACTTCGGTCTCGAACGGTTCCAAGCTGTTGAAATGCTCTCTTATGGCTGGAATCGTCACTTTATCTCCCATGGCCCAGCAGAATTCCTCGAAGTCCATCGGGAACATCTTGATGCTTCTCTCCTCGGATGGAAGTACGATGCCCTTCACATTCTCTTTGATGGACATGAGCGAACCTGTCTCTATGTAGTCGTATCTGCCATCCTGAACAAGGAATTTGATCGCTTGGCGTGCCTTCGGGCAAAGTTGTATCTCATCCAATATTATCAGACTGTTGCGTTCCACCAATTCTATGCCGGATATGAGAGATATCTGTGTGAGGATCTGTTTTACACCGATTCCCCTTTCAAACAGTTCCTTGTACTTGGCATCATCCTCGTCACCGAAGTTAATCAGAATGTATGATCCATATTCGTTCCTTGCGAATTGTTCGACGATGTAGCTTTTCCCAACGCGACGTGCTCCTTCTACGAGAAGTGCGGTATGTCCGTTGCTTTCCTCTTTCCATTCGAGAAGTTTCTGGTAGATTTTTCTCTTCATGGGTTTTCTATCCATATCGTCGGACGCAGAATCCATTGTATCTGAATGGATTTTTGACTATATGTCATTTGCTTA
>CALYUZ010000089.1 GCA_945492685.1 uncultured Methanomassiliicoccaceae archaeon
ATTGCAGGGGATGCCGTTCCGGGGGCATCAAGTACATGTACTGTCTCGACGGCTGTCCGATACGCCCCTGTGCCATCGACCGCGGACTCTATTCCTGCGGCGAGTGTCCCGATAAGACAACGTGCCCTTATATCGGTGAATTCGTGAGCAACAACCCCGAAGTGCTGTCTAATCTCGAATGATCTCACTTTCGGTCCATTTTCGGCGGTGTCATCGATCGTAAAGGATCATTCGCAGCCCTCGAACTGGCTGTCGTAGAGCATCCTGTAGAATCCGTCGGTCTCCAGGAGTTCCTCATGTGTACCCGATTCGATGACATCGCCGTCCTTCATGACTATTATCAGGTCGGAATTCCTGATCGTGGATAGTCTGTGTGCTATGACAAACGATGTTCTGCCCTTGGTAAGGCGGTCCATGGCGGCCTGGATGTGCTTCTCGGTACGGGTGTCCACGGAACTTGTGGCCTCATCCAGGATGGTCATGGGGGCGTTCTTGACGATGGCCCTGGCGATCGTCAACTGCTGTCTCTGACCGGCGGAGAGTCCCGAACGGTCGTCTATCACCGTATCGTACTTCTCGGGCAGGGATTCCACGAATTCCCTGATGCCAACGGCTTCACAAGCCTCGACTATCTCACGATCATCCACATCGGTACGGGTGAAAGAGATGTTCTCCCTGACGGTCCCTCTGAACAGCCAAGAATCCTGTAGGACCATGGAGAACATGTCATGAACCTGCTCCCTTGACATCTTCGATATAGACATCCCATCTATCAGGATATCACCCGAATCCACGTCGTAGAACCTCATCAGAAGGTTCGCTATGGTGGTCTTCCCGGAGCCGGTTGGTCCCACTATCGCGATCTTGGACCCCGGCTCAACCGTGAGGTCCAGGCCGTGTATGACCTCTTTCCCGGGGATGTAGCCGAAGCGGACGTCCCTGAACTCCACACGTCCCCTCACCTTCCCGTCCATTTCCGCTGAGGGCGAGGGTTCCATCTCCTCCAGGTCCAGGAACTCGAACACCCTCTCGGATGCCGATGCGACGGACTGCATCATGGCTGTTGAATCCGCAAGTTGGGAGATCGGCTGGGTGAACTGCCTTATGTACACTATGAATGCGACGATAACACCGTAGCCTATCGAACCCTCGATGATCATCATAGAACCCGCGATACAGACTATCACGTACCCCAGATTGCTGATGAAGTTCATCACCTGGGGCATCATACCGGTCAGGAACCTCGCGAGGAATGCAGAGTGATAGAGGCTGCCGTTGATCTCGGCGAACCTCCTCCCGGATTCCTCCTTCCCGTTGTACAGATCCACGATATCGTGACCGTAGTAGATCTCCTCGATCAGGCCGTTCATCCTGCCCAGGTCCCTCTGCTGTGCGGCGAAGAACCTCTGGGTGCGGTGTGTTATCACATACAGTATGCAGAATCCGATGGCAGTGGGGACCATCGCGAAAAGCGCCAGCCTCCACTCGGTGTAGAACATCATCACCAGGGATCCGATCAGCATGGCCAGGGATGTGCAGGTCATGCTGATGCTCTCTGCACAGGAGTTGGATACGGTGTCCGTGTCGTTGGTCATCCTGCTCATCACATCGCCAGTGCTCCTGGAATCCAGGTCACCCACTGCGAGGCGGTTCATCTTCCGGGACAGGTCGTCCCTCATGCGGGCGCCGATCTTCTCGGATGCCGATGCGATGATGTAGTGCTCTCCGGTGGCGAACAGGGTGCTGGTCACATAGATGACTATGAGCATGATTCCGGTGGCCGCGATGCTGCCAAGGTCTATCTCCGATCCCGTCAGGATCCCGGCCGATATCCCGTCCGCAATCGATGACAGGTACTGGGGTCCGATGAGTGCAAGGATGCTGCTGATCAGGGTGCATGCTATGCCGAGGAACAGATCCTTCCTGTAGGGCCCCATGTAGGAGAGCAGCCTCTTCATGGCCGCCTTCAGGTTCCTCGGCTTCTGGACCTTCGTCCACTGGGGTCCGGGCGGGCTCATTCCGACCCCTCCGACAGCTGCGACTCGGCTATCTCCCTGTACAGGGGACAGTCATTCATCAGTGATGCATGGTCCCCGTCACCCACGATCCTGCCGTTCTCCAGGACGATTATCCTGTCGGCATCCATGATCGTACCTATCCTCTGGGCGACGATTATGGTTGTGTGGCCAGACGTCTCCCTTTTCAATGCGGCCCTGAGGTCGCGGTCGGTCCTGTAGTCCAATGCCGAGAAGGTGTCGTCGAAGATGTAGATCTCCGGTTCTCTGCACACTGCCCTGGCTATGGATATCCTCTGTTTCTGTCCACCGGAGACGTTCCTTCCGTGTTGGGAGATGAAGGAATCCATCCCCTCGGACATCGAATCCACGAATGACGATGCCTGCGCTATGTCCAATGCCCTACGGATGTCATCCTCGGAGCGGTCATTCGCACCCTCCCCGTAGTTGACGTTTTCCTTCACCGATCCGGAGAAGATCACCGCGCTCTGGGGCACGTATCCTATCCTGGAGCGGAGTTCCCTGAGTCCGTATTCCTTTACGTCGTGGCCATCTACCATCACCGAACCGGAGGTCGCCTCGTACATGCGGGGGATGAGGTTTACCAGGGACGTCTTTCCGGAACCGGTGGGTCCGATGATGGCGAACGTCTGTCCGGCCTCGACCTTGAACGAGATATCCGAGACGACCTCTCTGTCATCCCCGTAGGAGAATGCCACATCCCTGAACTCCACGGTCCCCTTCTGTTCCGTATCGCCGACTCCGGGACCATCTCTGATGGCGGGCTCGTGCTCGATCACCTCCTCGATGCGGGAGGCGGACACCATGGCCCTGGGGAGTCCGCGGAAAATACCGGTCAGCATCATAACAGACATGACGACCTGTGTGGCGTAGGTTGTGAACACAATCATGTCGGAGAAGAGCGTCATCTGTTCAGCCTGGGAGGATGTGGACACGATGATCCCTGCCCCGATCCAGTAGATGGCCAGGGTGAGGAAGTTCATCAGAGATGATGATATGGGATGCAGAGGCGCCATTATGCGGACCGCCGTCAGGTTGTTCTTCAGGAGGTCCTCGTTGGCCCTGTCGAACTTCTCCTGCTGGTAACACTCGGCGTTGTAGGCGCGGATGACCCTCAGTCCCTCCAGGTTCTCCCTCGTGGAGCGGTTGACGCCGTCCATCAGCCACTGTATGCGCTTCATGAACGGGAAGTTGAGCTTCACCAGCAGGATGATTACAACAACCAGGATGATCAGGGCGATGGCTGTGACCGCGGTCCATTCGAAGGCACCTGCGTTTATCTTGCTGAGTGCCCAGACGGCCATGATGGGAGCCTTGACGCTGATCTGCAATCCCCTTGCGGTGAACCCCTGTATGTGGTATACGTCGTTGGTGGACCTGGTGATGAGGCTGGCGGCGGAGAACGAGTTGATGTCCTGCTTCGAGAAGGACTGCACCCTCTCGAACTCCAGCCTCCTCAGGTTCCTGCTTAGGCTGGCGGCGGTTCTGGCGCTCATAGCACCAGCACACAACGATGCCGCGAGACTGAGAAGGGAGCAGACCACCATGGCAAGACCGTCCCTGGCCACTATGTCCGAACCCATGCCCATCTGGATGTGATCCGTGATCTCGCTCATGTATTCGGGGATGCGCAGGTCGAAGTACACCTGGCAGACGATGAATGCGACACAGGCGATGACCCATATCCAATCCCTTCTTCCAAGGTACTTCAATATCATGACTATCCCACAACATGTTGTCTACGCCCCAGGGGTATAAAACCCACCCCGTGGATGGATGGGTGGTCTGGAGCTTTCCTCCCGGTCCGGGCGAATGCTCCGCGGTCCTTTGGGATGCCCATTTATATCAATTGTATAATCACAGCACCATTATGACAGAGGTCAGAGACTCAAGCAACATCTCCGTGGCCGACGAAACCGCCACCATCCGCGGATGGGTACAGGATGTCAGGAACATGGGAGGAATCTCCTTCCTGACCCTCCGCGACAGGCACGGCACCATCCAGGTCACCATGCCCAAGAAGAAGATCGACCCCGAGCTCTTCGGACTGCTCACCAAACTCTCCAGGGAGACCGTCGTCTCCATCACCGGAGAGGTCAAGGAGAGCAACCAGACCGCACTCGGACTGGAGCTGATCCCCACATCCGCATTCGTCTACGACGAGGCTGCCGTCCCCCTCCCCATGGGTGTCATCGACAAGGTCAACGTGGAGATGGACACACGTCTCAACAACAGGTTCATGGACCTGAGGAAACCGGAGGTCAAGGCCATCTTCGAGCTCAAGGCCATGATGGTGGAGCTCATCGAGGAGGCCGTCAGGCAGAACGGGTTCACCCAGGTCTACACACCCAAGATCTCCGCCGCAGGTGCGGAGGGAGGAGCGGAGCTGTTCCAGGTCCAGTACTTCGACAGGCCCGCGTATCTCGCACAGTCCCCCCAGCTCTACAAGCAGATCCTCATGAGCACCGGTCTGGACCGTGTCTTCGAGATCGGACCCGCGTTCCGTGCGGAGCACTCCAACACCAACCGTCACGTGACGGAGTTCATCTCCTTCGACGGGGAGATGTCCTGGATCGAGAAGGAGGAGGATGTGATGGCCATGATCGAGGAGATCGTCGACCACGTGCTCAACGGACTGAAGGAGAGGGGTGCCAAGCAGCTGGAGATCCTCGGAAAGGAGATCAACGTGCCCGCCAGACCCTACCCCATCCTCACCTACTCCGAGTGCCTGAAGATCGTCAACGACGCCGGACTCCCCCTCAAGGAGGGAGACGACCTCGGAACCGAGGGAGAGAAGATCGTCGGAGACCACATGGCCGAGAAG
>CALYUZ010000090.1 GCA_945492685.1 uncultured Methanomassiliicoccaceae archaeon
ACGGTGTCTGCGGAGCATCCCAAAGATTTCATTCCGGGGCTGTTCCGGATTCCTTGAGGAGGACGGGTTCGTCGTCCTTCATGACCTTGTCCTTCAGGAACTTGACGGACAGGATATGCTTCCTCTCCAGGTCGTAGATGTATCCGATGTGGTTGGAGTCGTATTTCGACAGGTAGGTGGCCTCCTCGTCCAGGTCGTATCTTCCGCTCGGACCGATGGACACGGTCTCGGTTCCGACCACCACGATGAAAACGTGCCCCTTGGAACCGTCCCAGGGCATGAATTTCTGGATTGTCCTGCTGACATCACCGAATGTGGAATTCTTGGAGATGATGATGTTCCTGTACGTGGAACGGCAGTCCACAAAACTCACCTTCAGGTTGTATCCAGCGACCATGGTCTCAACGACTGTAGTCCCGTTATAATAGTATTTCGAATATCATTTGTCGATAATTCCAATTTACTTTTATTGCAAAGATATCGTCTATTACAAGTATTACAGTTTAATGTTATTATATGAGCAGTACGATGGAACAAACGCACCCCGATGCGGAGGTTGATGGATGGAAACCGCGGAGGGGCGGATCCCGAGGAGGGATATGCCGAATGGATAGGAACCAGAGGAACCGCAAGGACAACGTGCGTCGCGAACGCAGAGGAGCGCCGGGGAACGGCGACATGGAGGAATGAACAATGGGGGATGCGCACAGGGTATGTGCATTGGAGCTGAGCTCACAGTGCTATCCGAACAAGAACGAGGGTTATCATGTGATGATCGGAGGGGATTCGATCAGGGTGGTGTACATCGACAACAACATCGCCTACGATCCGGTCATCGCGGAAGGAATCTTAGCCGAGATGGCGAGGGAGAGTATCGAATCCGTGGATCTCGAGGCATGGAGCAGGATCGATTATCCCATCATTATGGATGGGGAACACTGGCAACTCGCCGTGCTCTACGACGACGGTACGATCCTGGAATGCAGGGGGAATGTGGATGACGATATCCCTCCCGGATACGAGACCTTGGTGGAGACGTTGATGATGCTCGCGAGGAGCACTTATCGGGAGGACTGAAGGTCCGTACCGATGGAAAACCGAGGGGCAGGACCCCTCTTCTACAATCCTTTCACTCCAGCGGGGGGACGTCTCCCCTCGCACTCATCATCGAGATGAACAGGTATCCCATCACAGCATCGTCGTTCTCCAGGAGGTGGGAGTCCTCGGCCATCAGTCTTCTGTGACGCCTCATGATCCTGTCCGTGGAATCCCTGACGTCGATGAGGTCGCGTACCTCGCGCAGGTCGTGGCCGGTGTTCGACAGCACATCGGTCACTCCGGCACTCCTCTTGAAGGAGTCCCTGTCGCGCTGATCCACCTTCATCTCGTCCATCTTACGGATCATCCTCTCGGCCTCGACGGGATCGGTGAAGCGGAAGATCCATTTCTTGTCGTAGCGGCCCTTGTACGTCCTGTAGTCGATGCCGTTGTGTCTCAGGTCCTGCATCTTCAGGTTGCAGAGTGTGAAGCATGATGTCGGGAACGGTCTCTCCACCAGGAGGTAGTCGAGTCCGAGGGATTCCAGGAGGTCGGTGGTCTCGTGGCAGTAGGGCATCCTGTCGGTGACGACGGTGCAGTCCATCCCCTTGAGTACTTTGAACGGTTCCCATTCGCGTATCCTCCTGCATCCTACCGGGACCATCCCTGTGGGGGTTCCGTCCCTGTCAGTGAGCATGATGGCGTTGGCCCAGGGGCGCCAGTCCCACACAACGTCCGAATGGTATCCGGGGATGTCGCCGTATGGTCCGGTGTACTCCATCGCCAACGGCTGTTCGTCCTTTCCCAGGAGCTTCTGCATCCTGAGCATGCCCTTCCTGTTGCGGCCCGCTTCCTCCAGGACCTGGGGGATGTCCCTGACCTCGGATGTCTCCAGACCCTCATCCGAACCGGATCTGAACGATATCAGGCTCATCATGTTCTTCGAGTTGTTCGGGAAGCATTCCTCGATAGCGTTCCGGAGGTCCATGGGTGTCCGACCGTCCGGGAAAGATATCATCCCTTCGGTCTGGAGGGGATGTTGCAATCATTACCGATATTACCAATATTACATATATTACAGCCAGCAGTTATTATACCGCCGACGGCATGTTGACACGCGCGCACGAGCGCAGGTGAAAGAAATGGAAAACGAAGGAACACGGAAGCGTCTGGCGATATTCATCGATCTTAACAACGTGGAGTTCAGCATCGGACAGTACAGGGAGGCCGGGATGATCCTGGACTACGGTCATCTGATCAGGACCGTATCCGAGGGTTACGACCTGCAGTACGTGAAGGTCTATGACTCCATTCCCTCCGCAGGGAACGATCACCTGATGGAGCTGCATCGCGGTCTGAGGGAATCAGGTATGGAATTGATTCTGAAGAGGCCTCAGGCTGTCGAATACAACATGAAGAAGACCTGTGAGCAGAAGGAGGTGGACACATCCCTGGTGGTCGATGTGGTCTCCGGTGCCTATGAGGATCTGTTCGATGTGGCCATGATCGTCTCCGGCGACAGGGACATGCGTCCCGCGGGGGAGTGCCTGCAGAGGATCGGGAAGGAGGCCATTTATGCAGCATTCTACGATGTCTTCTGTCCCGAGCTAAGGGACCTCCCCGGAAGCATCATCCTGGAGGACCTCTACGTCCTGCAGGCATCCGGTTACAACGACGACCCCGAGTGCAGGAGCACGGTTTCCCAATATGCCGTCTCCGAGGAGGGAGGTGCGGCTTATGGCGCGTAAGAATCCCAAGGCGATGAGGGGCATGGGCGACATCCCGAAGGCCCTCCGCAAGTCGAAGGTCAAGGAGGTCGACAACGTGAAGGACGCCGGACCCAAGATTCCTGACAGCGGATACATCGATCTGGAGATCAGGGAGGACGAGAAGGGTCTGTTCGTCAGGGCCAACGGGATGAGGATCTCCCCCTCTCCCTATGTGAAGTCGGCACTGTCCCCCGGAGAGGTGTGGACCTGCATGATCGACACCACGGGTGTCCTCGGGCCCCTGTTCATCGCGGTGAACAAGGTCTCCGACGCCCCCGAACCCGTTGAGGAAGAATCCCTGGAAGAGGTTTCCGACGAGGGGATCTTCGACGAGCCGGAGGATGTGGTGGAGCTAGAGACGGTGATATCCGAGGAATCACCCGGAACCACGGTGTCCTCAGAGATCGCAGGACTGAGGGAGGAGGTCTCCGGGCTCAGGAACACCAACGCCACCCTGAGGATCAAGGCCGCCAAGGTGGATGCCTACGAGAAGATGGTTAAGGAGAAGGATGAGACGATCGCCACTCAGAAGAGGACCATCGATTCCCTCACGACACAGGTCAAGGTGCTGAGCTCCAAGGACGAGTCCGGCACCATCACGAACCTCCAGTCCGAGATCATGACGCTGAACGACATCATCGAGTCCAAGGACCTGGAGATCGAGAGGCTGAGGGCCAAGTTGAAGTCCATGGGCGTCGATGACCTGGATGTCGTCCCCCGCATGCCCAGGGTGCCCAAGGCGGTGCTCACCGGTGCGGGGACCATCCACTTCACCACCCTCGACGATGGAAGGTACACCGTGTTCGTGAACCCCCGTATCAGGAGGATCCGCATAATCCCCGACGAATCCGGGAGGATATCCTGCTGGAACGGTTCCATGGACATCGGGTGCATCTCGTCCTTCTCGGGATACGAGTCCGCCAGGAGCCTCTCCATCGAGGAGTGCGACGGGTACGTGGAGATACAGCTGTGAGGATCCCAGATGACCAGATATTCCAACACGCGTCTCACCCAGTTCGAGAACTGCCCCTACGCTTACGACCTGAAGTACAACAAGAAGATCGAGACCCCCTACAACACCATCGAGGCGTTCATGGGCTCCAGGGTCCACGAGGCCCTGGAGAAGCTCTACACCGACCTGCAGAACGACAGGATGGACAGTCTGGAGGAGATCCTCGCGTACTATGATGACAGGTGGTTCCAGGAGTTCGATCCCGGGACCATCATCAACAACTCGAAGTACAGCGACGACGAGCAGATGGAGATCGGGGAGCAGTGCATCATCCGCTACTACGAGAGGATGAAGCCCTTCGACCAGATCAGCATCGCGGGCCTGGAGACGGACGACGAGCTCCAGCTGCCCGACGGGAACACCTACTCTGTGAGGATCGACAAGTTCGGTTTCAAGGACGGGGTGTTCTACGTCTGCGACTACAAGACCTCTTCTTGGATGAAGAGCCAGTACGAGGCGGACAACGACAGGCAGCTGCAGATGTACGCCCTGTGGGTGAAGAGGAGGTACGGCCTGACCAAGAAGGTCAAGATGGTCTGGCATATGCTCAAGTTCGACGAGGATGTGGAATCCGAGAGGTCGCTCCCCATCCTGGAGGCCTGCGAGCAGCAGGTGGTCAGGGAGATCGCCGAGATCGAGTCCTGCACGAACTGGGAGCCGAGGCAGAGCAACCTCTGCGGATGGTGCACATACAGGCACATGTGTCCCTGTTTCGTGAAGGAGCCTGAGAATGGGGACGAGGGCGATCCCGATTATGTGATGGACATCTGAGGTTTGAATATCACAGTATGGAGGCATGTCCCTCCATCATCCGGGTGGGTATCGTCGGACCATCCGGAAAACCATCGTCTCTCCTTTTAACCAAATTCGTCGATGACATTGTGATGACGCAGGAAGACCCGTTCTCCGACATCCGCTCC
>CALYUZ010000091.1 GCA_945492685.1 uncultured Methanomassiliicoccaceae archaeon
CGACCTCCTTGCCGATCATGCCGTCGTAGAGGGATGCGGCGATGTCCCTCTTGATGATGAAATCGAACCTCTCCGCCTGAGGGGAGTCCGCTGCGGAGCCGCTGATGAGCCTCCACCCTGTCAACTGTGGGAAGATGGCATCCAGTTCCTTCAGGGACATGGGCATGCTCCTGAGGTATTTTCCCGGGACGGTGTTCCCGGACAGGACGACGGTGACCGCGGATTCGGGTATCCTCTTTCCTTTACGGATCATGTCGATTGAGATGTACTCGACCCTGTCGGCTCCCGCATCGATGGCGGCTCCTGCTATTGAACGTATCATGGGCGAGATGTACGGCGGGACGCCCAATGCCGCCGGGTCGTCGATGTATCCGTCGATGAGTGTTACAATGATCTCTCTGCCCATGTCATGGACCATGATGTAATCGTATAATATGGATGACGATGGTGATATATCGCCAGGATTCCTGTCCCTCCTTTAGGTGATCGGATGTTGTACAGATTGATGCACGACGATGTGGAGGTCGCTTCTTTCGAAGTGGACACATCTTCCGGAGCGATCGTGGGGAAGGTATCCGTACAGGATCTAGACCACATGCCGTTGTCGACGGTTGTGAAGGGACAATTTGTCGATACCGCACGTTTCAAAGAATGGTGGTTCGGAAGATCCATACCGTCCAGTCGTTCCGACATCCGTTGTTTCTTCGATTCACTGGATGTACCGAACAATGCCCCGTTGCTGATACGTTCCCTGGCCTTGTCGTTATCCGACCACTACTGGGTGAAACCTGCTGGTTCAAATCTTACTTGGAGCGATGTGAACTATTTTGACAACGCTTTTTCGGATGATGTTGGGGATATACTCTTCGGAAACCCTGTCCAGGAGGGATCGATAGACTTCTCGTCTCCGGATATAACGTCCGAAGGTAATCTGAAGAAGAGATGGAGG
This sequence comes from uncultured Methanomassiliicoccaceae archaeon, assembly GCA_945492685.1. Classification (GTDB taxonomy): domain Archaea; phylum Thermoplasmatota; class Thermoplasmata; order Methanomassiliicoccales; family Methanomethylophilaceae; genus Methanoprimaticola. Next base: position 950 of record CALYUZ010000091.1, read on the forward strand.
ATTATCGATGGGCAGAGGTGTCTGATCAAAGGTGGATCCGGTGAATCGTTGCAGGAGCCGCTCAATGAGGTGATAGCCTCACGCATCATGGATGCATTGGGTGTGGATCATGTCAAGTATGATCTCATCTGGGATGGTAGACGTCCGTATTCGGTGTGTCCGGATTTCGTTGATGACGAGACCGAGTTCATCAGTGCATTCCATGTCTTCAGGTCGATGAAGAATCACGACAATTCGTCCGTGTATGCCCACTATGTCAGATGTTGTTCCGAGAACGGTCTGGATGTGGTGCCGGCGTTGGATAGGATGATCGTGGTTGATTTTTTGACCGCAAACAACGACCGTCACATGAACAACTTCGGAATAATTCGTGATCCGCATTCGTTGGAGTGGATCTCCGCCGCACCGGTATTCGACACGGGAAATTCTCTCGGTGTGGGGTTCCCGTCATCGGACATCCTTCTACTGTCCGGAAGGGAATGCAAGCCTTTCTCCAAGACATTCGAGGATCAGATCAGGTTGGCGTCAGATCTCTCCTGGGTCGATGTGGATGCAGTCGAATCACTCTATCCGGAGATCGAGTCGATCCTGAGGTCTTCCTCATACATGTCCGACAGGCGTGCGGGAGTCGTAATGGAGCTGCTGTCATCCAGATTGGATTCGATCCGTCGTCGTTTATGAGGATCCGGAAGGCGATCTGCAATCTTCTTCGGATCTCCTGACAAGCTCCTTGTAACCGTTGCCCCAGGTCTCCATCGCATCAAGGATCGGAGAGAGGCTCTTTCCGAGGTCGGTCAGGGAGTACTCCACCTTCGGAGGGATCTCGGAGTACACGGTTCTGATGACGAGTCCGTTCTCCTCCATGCGACGGAGTTTCTCTGTCAGGACCTTCTGTGACACACCCGTCACCGACCTCATGAGTTCATTGAACCTTTTGGTCCCTGTCATGAGGTCCCTCAGGATGAGGACGACCCATTTGTCGCTTATCAGGAGCAGTGTGGTCTCCACAGGACATGGCGGGAGGTCTGTTATCATCGTCATCCAATCACCCGTATCCGATTTATCGCTGGCGGTCCGCATCGCGTCCGACCAATCTCCTCAGGACATCTCCGATGTCCATATCGATGCCCAGAGCCCTCTCCTTGATGGACGGGGGATACTGTGACGATCCGATGCTTATGCTGGCGTACCTCGCCTTGGGATTGTACATGGCCATCTCCCAGAACGGGTACTTGATTATCCCGGGCGTGTTGTATCCCACTCCCAGTTCTAGGAACAGGACGTCCTTCTTCGACGCTCTCCTGCAGAATGCGGAGTAGCGTTCCGCGGCCCTGTGCCATCCCTCATCCTCCACGAACCTGTCATCCACCCTGAGGTTCATCATCATCGGCCTCCCGCATTCGGGGCAGTATGGGACGAGGTCAGACGGTATGCACATGTCCCTCTGTTCGGAGTACATCCTCCTGACGGTTTCCTCATTGTCGTAGGTCTTTTTGCAGCACGGTCCGGAGCACTGCCAAAGGCCGTAGTCGCCCTGGGTGTAGTACAGTCTCTCCTTGTCGAAGCCGAACCTCTGGAAGCAGTGGTCAACGTTGGTGGTGATGACGAAGTAGTCCTTCCCATGCAGGAGTGTCAGGAGATCGGCGTAGACTCCGTTGTCCTCGTGGAGGTAGCGGTTCATCATGATGTGGCGGCTCCAGTAGGCCCAATGCGCCTCTGGTGATTCGGATCTCTGGAAGGGGGCAGGGGACATGTCGCGGTATCCGTACTTCGCGATGAAGTCTCCGAAGTTGTCCCGGAATCTCCTGCCGTTGTATTCCAGTCCGGCAGCGGCGGACAGTCCCGCACCCGCGCCTACTATCACAGTGTCCGTTCCGTCAAGCCATTCCTTCAGAATACCGATGGGATCATCCGAGCAGGTCATGGTAGATCCCCTCGTCCCTGTCCGTGAAGACATCGAATATCACCTTCAATCCGTCGTGGGATCCCAGATGATTCCTGACGGTGTCCACTGCAATCTCCGCAGCCTCTCTGTTCGGGAACCTGAATTCCCCCGTAGATATGCAGCAGAATGCTATCGTCTCGAGTCCCATGGATGATGCCATTTCCAAACAGGATGTGTAGCATGATCTCAGGGCATCGCGGTCTGCATCGGTCACGGATCCATGGATCATGGGGCCTACCGTGTGCATCACGTGTTTGCACGGAAGGTTGTATCCCTCCGTGACACGGACGTGGCCGACCGGCTCCTGCATCCCATTCATGATGTCCTGACACTCCAGCCTCATCTGCATCCCGGCGAACGTGTGGATGGCGTTATCTATGCATCTGTGACAGGGTGCGAAGCATCCGAGCATCCCGCTGTTCGCCGCGTTCACTATGGCATCGCACCTCAATGTGGTGATATCACCCCTCCACAGGGCAATGCCGTCACGGAACTCGAGTGCGGATACATCTGTGACGCCTTTCCTGTCGCGGAGGTATGTCAGGATCCTGTCCTGTGTCTCCAACAGATCATCATCGACCGGTTCCGGGGGACGAACGTTCATCAGTGTACGTAGGATGCGGAACCTCTCATCGGGGTCATCTGGGATCGATACCTGTCCCACCTCCAGGGCCTCTGCGAGTCCGAGGATGAGCGTTTCCTCATCGGCTCTCAGGTCTTCTTCACTGTACATTGCATCCTTGAACCGTGTGTCAGGTCTTAACCATCCACGTTACCTGTAGGTAACTGTGTTACTACCAAGTTTCTGGTTGATACTAATACTCCCCTGACCATGTGGTCGATAGACCGAAACGGTCGGGGAAGATCGACATGAACAGCAGCAAGGTATCGTTGAAGAGCGGAGAAGTGACCATCCTGGATTATGGGGCCATCAGGGTCCATGTGTACAACACCAAGGATGCGATAGACGACCAGGTCATTGTCTTGGAGAAGCCCAACAGGATCCTGAAGGGCGGAAAGGGGGTTGTGATCGAACTGCCCTGTTTCAAGAACAGCATCACCGAGATGATCCAATACCTCGGGGATCAGAAGATAGATGTGGAGGGAAAGCTCGTTGCGTACCATGCTGCCGGTGATTTCCTTCCGGATGTCAGATCATACATGACCGAGAGCGCCCATAGGTACAACACCGTCGGTGGCGGAAAGGGACTCATCGACAACTTCTCAGGCATATTCGGGGATGCGTTCGACCACACCATAACCTCGGGCGGGGAGAGGATTGGTGCCGGAAAGCTGAACATCGCAGGCATCGAGATGGTCATCAACCCCGATAACGATGCGTACGAGGTGGAGATCCCTGAGATCAAGGCCGTCTACATGCACATGCTCGGCCATGATTGCCACTCCATCGTCGCCGGAGCGGGACACGCGGATGCCATCATCGCCAACCTGCAGGGATATCTCGACAGGGGATTCGAGCTCTTCCTCTCCGCACACTACGGGCCCGAGACCAGAGAAGACGTGGAGACCAAGATCGCCTACTTGAGTGGATTGAAGGAGATCGCATCCGGATCCTCCTCCGCAGAGGAGTTCACGGCAAAGGTCAACGAGACATATCCGGGATACTCCGGTGCCAACTACCTCGGCATGACCGCGGGATTCTTCTTCCCTCAGTGAGGGTCAAACGGAGGGGATTTCCTCTCCTTCTTCTATGGAATCATACGTAAATACGTATGATGCACGTTTTCAGGGAAAAGCATACCATGTCAGTGCACATCTTCGATGTACCTGTGGGCGATTAAAGTATTAATATAGTAACTATTATGCTCGGTATTAGAA
>CALYUZ010000092.1 GCA_945492685.1 uncultured Methanomassiliicoccaceae archaeon
GATCCTATCCTCCTGATAGAGGGGTTCGGTGCCAACAGGAAGTTCTGGAGGGACCTCGTCCCGCTTCTCGAAGGGCACACGGTCGTAACGTTCGATAATCGCGGGGTCGGCGACACCGAGTACTCGGGGGAGTTCTCCATCGATGACATGGCGGACGATGCCGTTGCGCTCATGTCCGCATTGGGGTACGATAGGTTCCATGTGATCGGATGGTCCATGGGCTCCCTGATAGCGCAGTCCATGCTGCTCAGGCACAGGGAGGTCCTGAAGGACGCGGTCCTGATGTCGACCTACATAGACAGGCCCGCAAGGTCATCCTATGTCCTCGGGGAGTTCACCCGTATGGTCAACGACGGGACGGCCACCATCGAGAGCTTCTGCGTGATGGTCAACGCCTTCGTCTTCTCCGAGAGGGTGTTCAAGGGTTTCGAGGATAGGGGTATGACCATCCCGATACCGAGGAGACCCGAGAGGCCGGAGGGGCTGAGGGATCAGCTGAAGGCCGTTTACGAGTTCTATCCCGGAAAGACGCTGTCGCAGATCACGACCCCCGTTTTGGTCATCCAGGGGACGGAGGACATCATGACCCCGTTCCATCTCGGAGAGATTGTGAGGGATACGATCCCCGGCGCCGAACTGCATGCGGTGGAGGGTGCGGGGCACACCATAGGTCCCGATGAATACTATCTGATTGCTCTGGATTTCTTCTCCAGGCATCCGGAATGATGTCTTTTAGAAATTGAGGGATTTTGGGACCCCATGACGGGGTCCTGAAGGTTCAGAGGGGGACGACGTCCTTCCTCCTCTCCTCGATCCTCTCCTTCACGGATTCCTTTATGATCCTGGAACAGGGCCACTCGTCATCCATGTAGGTGATGAGGTCGTCGATGTCCGCGTCGGGGTTGGTCAGGGCGAGATAGACCCTGCTCATGAACATGGACACCGCATAGGGGAAGTCGTCGCAGATCTGGGGGCGGTCCTTCCAGATCGTGCATCTGTTGTCGGGTCCGAGGAACGCGCAGGGATTCGTCTTCTTAAGCATGAACCTCCCATCGCCGGTCTGGGCCACGTATTCGGTCATGAAGTTGAATATAGGGATCCCCGCCGCCCGGGCAACCCTGTTGATCTCGTCGGGGCGGATGTTGATGTTGGTCGGATGGCAGCACCGGCCGCACATCTCGCAGGGGAACTTGTCCTTGTATGACATGCAGATCTCATATGCTATGTCGAGGTTGTGTTCCATTTGAGGAGTGATCGTTCCGAGACCCTCGAGGATGTATTTTCCGCGGTATATCGCCATGTGATCACGCGAAGTTGGCGAGGTTGAAGATGAATCCGATGATGCTCAGGAGGATTCCGATACCGGCCATGGCAGAACAGGCAATCTTGTTGCACTGAATGTATCTGGGGAGGTTGATCGCATAGCCTCCGTCGACCATTCCGAGGATTCCCGCGACGATTACTCCGACGCTCGTGTCGGCGAGGAACCTCCCTGCTGACATAGCTCCCAGGATTCGCGCTGCCATTGCATCCATGAGGACATCGGTCGATGTCTTCTCCTTCTTCGTTTTGCTGACGGGTTGATCCATCCTCCAGTCGCACTCCTCGCAGTAAAGGGTGTTGTCAGGATTTTGGTGTCCGCATTTTGGACAGCGTTTCATGGTACTCTGATTGATTGAGGGGTATTATGCTTTTTCCAGACCCTTCTTGAAAAGACATTCGACCCTGGACCTGGTGGCACCGAACTTGGTAGTCTCCTCGACAAGTTCGGCGGATACCCTCTCAAAGGAATCGAAGAATCCGACCATGGTCTCGACATCCCTGTAGATGTACCTGATATCACCCGTGGATCTCTTCGCCGACCTGAGGTCGCCGTCGGTGAACGTGCGGGTGAAGACGTATCCTCCGGGTCTGAGGATACGGGTGAATTCGGAAACGGCAGTTGACAACTCTTCATCAGTCAGATGTTCAAGGACATGGACGGCGGTGATGTAATCGAAGGAACCATCGGGAAATGGCAGGTCGGTGGCGGAGGAAACCTCGAACGATGCGTTCTCACCGAGCAGCTCCCTGCATGATTCCACGGCTTTGGCTGAGAAATCCACCCCTTTGGTGTGGTACCCCAGGTCTATGAGCTTCGACGAGGTCTTCCCGTTGCCGCATCCCACGTCGAGGGCATCCCCTTTCCCTTCCAGTGGATCGGGAATCCTGGCGTTGCCCCTCCATGCACGGGGCTGTGAGGAGTATAGTTGGTCCCAGAGTTCGTCCTGTCTCATCCGAATATCCCGTCCACTGTTGTGAGCCATTCCTTGAAGAGCTCCGTGACCCTGTCCGTGAGGACCACGAACGTGTTCGACGGCCCCTTCATCATCCTGTTGGGTCTCATGGAGATCTTCAGTCCATCGACCTCGAACACCTTGGACCTGTCGGCCACGGAGTTGTTGTGCGTCACGAGATTCCTCATCAGCAGGATGTCATCCCATTCCTGTCCCTGGGATTCGGTGGTGTATCCGAGCTCCACGGACGATGAGATGATGGTCCTGAGGTAGAGGTAGCTCTTCCCGACCATGGATTTCTCCTTCAGTCCGGACAGTTTGTACGCGTTCACACAGTCCTTGGATGCCTTCTCGATGGATGAGACGGTGTCCACGAACATGTCCCTGGTGACCGTGACTATCCTCTCGGTGATCTCCGGACCCATGTCGATCGGGACATCCATCTTCTCCCAGGTCTTGGTGTAGAAGGTGACGATCTCCTTGGTCATCACAGCGCGGTTGTAGATGTTCCAGAAGCACATGGAGCGGAAATCGTTCTCGCGGTCGGCTATCTCGTTGTCCACGAACTCCGCATAGCCCTTGACCTTCTCCAGGAATCTGTCCAGATCCTCCGTGACACAGATCATGAATGGTGATGTCGTTCCTCGGATAGAACGCTTTTCACATTTCCTGCGGGTTCGGGCCCCATTCCGTACGGCACACGGGACTGTGTATCGCCTCATACCGGCATTCTGACCCGAATGCTTCTGAACAGGTTCATAAGTCGATGGTCGGAGGAACAGGACGGTGCAGGGGATATGGTCAGGCGTCCCCTCTATTCTCCCTCACATGCCATGACATGAAGGTGATGATGATGCACATAATCACGCAGGATACCATGGAGAACAGGAAGCCGTCCATGAAGGCCGAAGGCTCCAGGTCAGATATCGATGTCCCCGCGGAACCGGACCCGATGCTGAAGAGCCCGGAGAACATGGCCGTGCCCATGGCGGAACCCAGGTAGATGACGAAGGTCATAAGCGACGATCCCTCGCCCTGCTTCCCATCCGGGACATAGTCGATCACACGGCTTCCTATGGGTCCGCCGCAGATTCCCCAGGTGAGGCCGAGGAGGGCCAGGGCCAGGATGACCAGCAGAGGCGTATCGGAACCTATGAAGCAGGAGATGAGGGAGAACATCGTGAGGACAATCCCTCCCGCTATGCAGAACACCCTGTTCCCGCGTGTCTCCGCCATCCTCCCGGTGATGAGGCAGAGGGCGAGTATCGCCACGGCGGGTATCAGCATGTGCATGCTCGATTCGACAGCCGAGTATCCCATCTCCACAGTCAGGAAGAACGGGAACAGATACTGGGCACCCATGTAGCAGACGTTCACGAGCAGAAGGGCTACGACCACACATACCAGCGATCCGACCTTGAAGAGACGGAGGTCCAACACGGGTGAGTCAGAACGCAGGCTGTGACGGGTGAACAGCACGAGGAACAACAGGCAGACCACCAAAGCAACGCCGTTGACGGTGGACAGACCGTGGGAAGGTATCGTCTCCAGTGCGTAGAGTCCGGTCACGATGCACACGAAGAGCAATGCGGAGCCGCGGATGTCGAACCCGGACCTGTCGAATCCCCTGTCCTTCGGGAAGGCCCTCATGCATATGACGGCGGCGACGATGCCTATCGGCACGTTGATGAAGAAGATCCAGTGCCATGAGAGCGTCTCTGTGAGGACACCTCCCAATGCGGGCCCGGCGGCGGCTCCCAGAGACCATCCAAGCAGGGAAACGGACAGTCCGAACGTTATCTTCCTCGGAGGAAGGAACGACACGGTGGCCAGCATGCAGGAGGAGGCGATCATCGATGCGCCGATGCCCTGCACAGCCCTGAAGACGATGAGCTCCGACAGGGAGCCCGAAAGGCCGCATGCCAGGGAGGAAGCGCTGAACAGCAGGAGTCCGACGACCATGACCTTGCGGACCGCACCCTTGTCGCAGACCTTCCCGAAGATCAGGATGAGGCCCGCCATCACCAGGAAGTAGACCGTGGACACCCACGACGACGCGCTGGTACCGATCCCGAAGGATCCCGCGATGGAGGGCAGGGCCACGTTCACTATGGTCCCGTCCAGACCGTCCAGGAACATCGCCAGTGCTATCACGATGTACACCAGGATGTATCCCTTGCCGGAATCCTCCGAACACTGCATGATGCCGGGAACGTCAGACAGGGTAAAAACCATGCCATCCCACCCACCCGATATTATTATACAGGATGTTGCTAACCTACGGACAGTAATATAGAATGGGGATTGACCATGTACTGGAACCCGAACATCGAATGCATGCCTCTGGAGGATCTCAAGGCCCTCCAGTACCGCGAGCTCAAAACTCTTGTCAACAATCTCTCCTCCTTCAACCAGTCCTATCACGACAGGATGACGCCGCAGAACGTC
>CALYUZ010000093.1 GCA_945492685.1 uncultured Methanomassiliicoccaceae archaeon
GAATAGTGGTCCCAATGAGATTTGAACTCATGACCTTCCGGTTATCAGCCGGACGCTCAAACCGTGCTAAGCTATGGGACCAGCAAGTCTAGCATAGAGACATAGGATATAAATCTTTCGGTCCTTGCTCGGCAGGTCCGTCCGCCCCTTTATCTATCACCCGCAACATCCTCCGATATGGACCCCAGATTCGAGGAGACACGTCCGATAATGCCGCTCCAGCTGACATACATCCTGGCCGGCGTTCTCGTCGCCACCGTTGTCTTCATGGTATTCAGCAGATACGTCCTCAACACGGTGATGCCCGATTGGGCCATACCCGTGGTCGCGGTCGTCTTCGCGATAATCATCGTTCTGTCCTTCATAGGTAGGTTCTCCGTCAAGGTCACCGACGATGCCGTGGACGTACAGTATTTCTTCAAGAAGATCCACATCCCCATGGAGGAGGTCATCGACCGCAGGGCCGGCGAGATCTCCGCCATCAAGAGCTACGACAGGTGGAACCTCAAAGGTGTGAAGCACAAGGCCTACACCGCACTCGGAGAGGATGAGGGAGTAGCTTTGAAGCTCACCGGGAAGAGGGTCCTGGTTCTGTCCTCTAAGGATCCGCAGACCCTCCAGGATCTGCTTCCCAAGGATGACAAGGAGTGATGATACATGCAGGTTGTATTCCATTGGGTCAGGGTGCAGACATTCTGTTACGCCACCGAGAAGAGGGAGTTGCTCGAGGAGACAATGACGGAGCTTCTCGGAACGGATGAGTTCGAGGAGGAGATCTCCGAGGGTGAGCACGGCAACGTGATGACCATCCTGGAATCACGTCTCACGAAGCAGAGGGAGTTCAACGCCCTCTTCAGGAAACTGGGTCCGGAGATCTGCGGGTGGATCGTCGAGGACATCGACAACCGTATCGATGATGACTGTGTCTTCTACATCCGTCTTGACAAGCAGAAGGCTGTGCAGGGCATCTACGAGGTCGCACACCACGGCGATGTCATCGCGATAACCGGCAAGGTGCAGGCGCACCCCGCCAAGAAAGAGGTCGCGGTCAGGACCCTTGGGGAGTTCCTGACCGGACTCGGCAATCAGTCCGATTCCTCGGACTCTTCCTGAGCGTGTTCCCTCTTCTGGAACACGCATTCCATCACCCTGCGCCCCTTCACCGATCTCACGGTGATGGTGGCGTCGGGCATCTCTATCACATCGCCTCTCACAGGGCCCCTTCCCAGCTTGTAGACGATGTATCCCGTGACGGAGTAGTCCTCGTACTCTTCGGGATCGAACTTCAGTTCCAGGGCCTCCATGACATCGTAGATGTTGGCCACGCCCTTGGCGTTGATCGTGTCGTCGGATACCTTGACGATCTCCTGTTGGACCTCGTCGCTCTCATCCCAGATGTCGCCCACAAGCTCCTCCAGCAGGTCCTCCATGGTGACGATACCCATGGTCCCTCCATAGGAATCCAGGACGACGGCCATGTGTATCTTGGACTTCTGGAAGTCCTTCAGTATGGTGGCGATGCTCATGGTCTCCGGGACGTACTTGACGGGCTTCACGATGTCCTTGATGCTGAACTTGACCCCCAGGAAGTTGTTGGTGTAGAATTCCTTGGCATAGGCGACACCGATGATGTTGTCGATGCTCTTGTCGTACACCGGGATCCTGGAGTATCCGGAGGATGCTATCAGGTTGCCGAGCTCCTCCGGGCTGGATGATACATCGATCGCAACGATGTCCATCCTGGGGAGGTACACCTCGGATACCTGGACGTCATCGAACCTCATGGCGGATTTGATCAGCTCGCTCTCATCCTTGTCGATGACACCGTCGCTCTCGATCTCGTCGATCATGACCTCCAGTTCATCCTCGGTCATTGTATCGTTGTCCGGCTGGTTCCTGCTGATGAACTTGGTCATCTTGGAGAACAGCCAAGAGATCGGCGAGAGGATGATCTCCAGTGCGCGGATCACTCCGCAGATCCTGATGCAGACCTTCTCCGGTCTGCTCTTGGCGATGGACTTGGGGGTGATCTCACCGAAAATCAGGACGGCGACCGTCATGAAGACTGTGGATGCCACGGCACCGGTCTCAGCTCCGAGAAGGAGGGAGAACACGAGTGTGGCGAGGGATGTTCCCGCGATGTTCACGAGATTGTTCCCCACGAGGACGGTGGTGAGGAATCTATCGTAGTCCTCGAGGATCCGCAGGGTGCGCTCGGCCTTCACATCCCCCTCGTTGGCCATCTTCTTCAGTCTGATCTGGTTCACGCTCGTGAACGCGGTCTCGGACATGGAGAAGAACGCGGAACAACCGATCAAAACTACAATGGCAACCGCATAGAGCAGTGTCAGATCCATAGCTTACACACACATCCTATCGGACATCTTGTACGACATATTCAAACCGTGACTGAAACGATGATGGGTACCCATATAAGTGTATCGGACGGTCATATGGACGTCTACGTAGCGTCCGTTCGGGATATGTATCGATTTGCTCTTTATATAAGAAATAAAAAGTTTTAAAGTTTTAAATAGGGGCTTCACACATCACGCCCACGGTAGCATTATGGTCGAATTCAAATACGAAGTCGTCGAGAGGATCGCCGTCCTCTCCGAATCCTCCAAAGGCTGGACCAAGGAGCTCAACCTCATCAGCTGGAACGACAGGGAGCCCAAGTACGATATCCGTGAGTGGTCCCCCGACGGAAGCAAGATGGGAAAGGGGATCACACTCTCCGACGAGGAGGTCGCCGTTCTCAAGAAGGCCCTCGACACGAGGGACCTCTGAAATCAATTCCGGGGTCAACCGCCCCGATCAACATCTTTCCATTTTATCATCGAATCAGGTGGTCGTGTTCAATGCCCGTCGACAGGATCGAATACCTCGGACGTTACCTCGACGCGGTGGACCGCGTCACCGCCGGCCGTCCCGGCAGCATCATCGAGGACAGATGGCTGGTGAACAATTACAGCGCGGACGTCCTGCCGCTGTTGGACAAGTATCTGGATGTGGACGATGACCGTGTGAAGGCCGAGACGGTCATGCTCTTCTGCGATGTCCGCGAGAGGGCTGTAATGTCAAAGGTGAGGGATATGTCCAAGACGGGTTCGGAGAAGGTCCGCATGGCCTGTCTAGGATATCTGACCACCCTGCAGGAGGATGACGACCTCATCCCACAGCTTTTCGACATCCTCGATCACAGCACCGGTCTGGAGTTCCACCGTGCCGCCGTCAGGATGGCCGCCATCGCCAGGGAGGAGGACCTTCCGCATGTGAGGAAGATCTACGGGCAGGTCAACGGCGAGATGCGTTCGGACATGAAGGTCGTGTTGGACAGGATCATCTCCCGTAATCCCGACCTTGTCCCCAAACGCGATCTCATCCTCTCTATACCCGTCTATCCGGACGAGATGGCCTTCGACAGGTTCCTGGACTCATCGATCGAGTATCTCGATGTCAGGTACAGGAAGAACGTCCTCCCGAACGAGAGTGTCAGTCTCGGAACGTTCAACAATGTGGCCCGTGCCCTGAACAAGATGCGCACCCGTCTCTACAACGAGGCGGACAATCTGCAATACTACGGTCCGGACAAGGCCGACCGCTTCACAGAACTCCAGAAGCTCATGTCCTGGGCGAACTCCGACCTGTCGACCAAGAAGGTCATCGGTGCGGACAGGAGACAGTCCAGGGTGTGTCCGAAATGCGGCGGGATGCTGGTGTCCTATAAGGGGATCTGGATGTGTCCCGACTGTGGGGGATTGTGAAGCATCATTCCCTACATTCTTATATTCGGTGATTCTACGAGGTCGTAGGCGTTCAACTACTATTCCGTCTGTCCGCTACAGGCCGAGGGAGTTTTATTGGATACCGATACCGAGAAGGTGAGAGATCATGGCATACGGCGGATACAGAAACGACAGGGAGAGGCCGAAGGAGTTCTTTAAGACAACATGTTCCGATTGCGGAGCTGAGTGCGAGGTTCCCTTCAAGCCCACACAGGGAAGGCCCGTCTACTGCAGGGACTGCTTCAGGAAGCACCAGCCTGCGGAGAGAAGGGACAGGAGCAGGTTCTGAGGACCACTCCACGCGGTCCCTTGGGACCGTCTGAAACCCTTTCAAACATACATTCTTCGAAAATTATGATTTTTTAACAGGTTTCAGGTCCGATCAATGCTGGCGCATCGACAGGAGCATCATGAACTTCAGCATGCTGAAGGAGACCACCAGCAGGGCCACCCCGACTATTATCAGGATGATCCCCGCGGGTTCCATCTCCATGAGGTGGAGTCCGAGGCCGAAGCACACAAGCATTGCGGCGATGTAGAACATCACCCGAGCGAGGCGCTTCCCGCCTCCGACATCCATTTTCAGACCACCTTTGTGCCGCAGTTCTTGGATGCGCTCTCGTCCCAGACCTCCTGGGCTTCGAATATCCACACGGCAACCAGGGTCATGTTCATCTTGTCGAGCTGCTGGGCCATCTTCTCGAAGATGGGTCCGGTGTCCAGGCGGCTCTTGGCGACCGCCTTGATGGAGTATGCGTCGCGACCCTGCCAGACCATGAACTCCACGTTGGGGTTCTTGGCGAGGTACTCGCTGGCCCTGTACATGAACACCTCTCCGACGACGATGGTGTCGGGTTCGGTGACGATAAGGCTCCCGCATACGATCATGTGCGGTTCCCCCTCAGGGGAGACCGTGGCCATGACCTTC
>CALYUZ010000094.1 GCA_945492685.1 uncultured Methanomassiliicoccaceae archaeon
GATGATGTCCTCCGAACGCAGGGAGGATGTGGTCGATGAGCTCTGCGACACATTCTACTTCGTACTCCGTTTCGCACAGATGAACGGCATCGATCTCACGGAGGGGTTGAGGTCCAAGATGGCCAAGAACGCGGAGAAGTATCCGGTGTCCAAGGCCAAAGGGTGCAATCTGAAGTACGATGAGTATTGATCCTTAGGTATCACTGCGGATAGATCCACCCAATGTACGATGTGGTCGTCATTCCTTCCTGTCCGTTATCGTGATGGGTCCGCATTTGGAGTAGATCCTCTTGGACATCATCCCGCACTCCATCCATGCCGCCTGGTAGACCGCGATGGGTGCCATGCAGATCATGGACATGTTCCCGCGGACATCCTCCTTGTTGATGCGGCTGGTCTCGAAGTTGGTGATATCGTCCATCGTGATGTTCCTCAGCGTCTCTGCATAGTGCTTTATCGAGTCGCAGTCGGATTGGATATCGATGTCTAAGGTTCCGTCCTCCTTCATCGTGGCCGTGACGCTGACCTTCTTGTCGCATATGCTCATGTTGACGTCGATCGTGGAACTCATGATGTCGTCTCTGACGGGTGAGTATTATACCCTTTCCCGGTTAGTGGATTGTTTTACCTTTGTGAAGGGACCATGTTTCTGGGATGGACTGAGGGATATGTTTTTGGATGTTTCGGCTTCTCCGAAGGATGTCTATTTATGTACATGATGGTCGATTCTCGTCTCCAATGACATTGATGGAATCGTTCGGTACGTTCGTCGACGATCTCTGGTACGTCGCATTCGTACTGATCATCATCCTCGGACTATACAGCACCGTACGTCTCAAGGGATTGCAGTTCACCCAGATCCGTGAGATGTGCAGGGCGACGTTCTCCAAGAAGAGCGTCGGTGACAAAAGCACCCTTTCACCGTTCAGAGTCTTCTGCATGAGCATGGCCAACCGTATTGGTGTCGGAAATATCACCGGCCCCGTTCTGGCGATAATCATTGGAGGTCCCGGTGCCATATTCTGGATGTGGATCTTCGCTCTGATAGGTGCGGCCACCAGTTTCCTCGAGTCCACCGTGGGACAGCTGTACAAGGTGCGTACCTCCAACGGCGAGTTCCACGGAGGCCCCGCCTACAATGTGTCCAACGGACTGGGGCTGAGGAGGTTGGCCATCATCGTGGCCTTCATCATGGTCCTGATGTACATCGTGGGATTCGTGTCCATGGAGGTCAGCAGCATGACGGAGGCCATGGATGTGGCCTTCGGATTCGACGGCGGAAAACTGATCTTCGCGATCATATTCACGTTATTGACCGCGTTCATAATCGTCGGTGGTGTCAGGAGGGTCTCCGATCTCGCGGTCATGATAGTTCCCGCCATGGCCATGATCTGGTTGATCATATGTGTCATCGCGGTGGTTGCGAACTATTCGGGCATCGCGGATGCTTTTGTCTCCATCTTCGTTAATGCGTTCTCGGTCCCGTCCACCGTTGGCGGAGGGGTGGGTGCCATGCTCATAATCGGTATGAAGAGGGGGATCCTGTCCAACGAGGCGGGTATCGGTACCATCCCGAACATCTCATCCATGGCGGATGTACGCCATCCCGCCGCACAGGGGCTCTCCCAGTCCCTGGGTGTCCTGATGGACACGGTCGTCTGCACACTGACGGCTTTGGTGGTGCTGACCTGTCTCGGTCACGGGGAGATCGTGGACCTCGGATTGGAATCCGTCCCGCTCCTGCAGTTCGTCCTGACCGACACCTTCGGATCGGCCGCATCGTACATCGTGGCGATATTCCTGTTCGTGTTCGCGTTCACCAGCCTGATGACAGACTACATCATCGGTGAGAACAACATCCTCCACTTCGGTGAGAAGAGGTGGCTGATCATGGGATTGAACATCCTGATCCTCGTAGTGGTGTTCCTTTCCAGTTTCTATTCCTCGGATGCGCTGTTCATCGTCGTGGACCTGATGATGGTCCTGTGCGGTCTGGTCAACGTCTTCGTCATCTTCAAACTCGGAGGACGTGCGGTCGAGGCATACTGCGACTATCGCAGGCAGAGGGAGGAAGGCGTCGAGGAGCCCGAGTTCCACAAGGGTTCCCTTTCGGATACCACCGGAATCACCGTCTGGGACGAGTGAGCAACATCTTACGACGGGTGAACCCCGTCGGCAAACCCGATTTTTATACAATCACCGCATCACCCGTATATGGAGGCCGTTACCTTCGACATATTCCAGTCCGCCGCCGTAGCGGCAGTGATACTGGTCGTCGGATTGTATCTGGTGAAGAGGTCGGAGACTCTTCGCCGGTTCTGCATACCCGCCGCTGTTGTCGGAGGTCTCCTCTTCGCGGTGTTGTCCCTCATCCTGTATTCTTCGGATGTGGTCGAGTTCCATTTCGATGAGACCCTGAAGAACGTTTTCATGATGGCCTTCTTCTGTTCGGTGGGATTCATGGCGTCCGCAAGGATGCTGAAGGCCGGCGGGCGCATGGTGGTCATTCTCCTCCTGCTGCTGACGGTTCTGATCGTCCTGCAGGATGTGATCGGCACTGTCATGGCCGGGGTGTTCGGATTGGATCCTATGCTGGGGTTGTGTCTCGGGTCCGTGTCCCTGATAGGTGGTCATGGTACCGCAGCCGCATACGGGACCATGTTCGTGGAGGATTACGGTGTGATCGGAGCTGACACCGTCGCCATCGCCGCGGCCACCTTCGGTCTCGCGTTCAGCAGTCTCATCGGAGGACCTCTTGCGGGAAGGCTCGTCAAACGCAACTCCCTTGTCCCCGAGGAATCCGAGATGGAGCTGGTCTCCGAGGAGGAGGCGGATGTCAGGATCACCGACAACGGATTCCTGCGTGCTCTGATACTCATCGTGATATGCGTTGGATTCGGGACGTACATCGTTTCTGCATTGTCGGATCTGGGGATCAACCTGCCCACGTATCTGGGGGCGATGCTCCTGGCCATGCTCATCCGCAACATCTGCGATGTCAAGGGGCTGGAGCTGCCGTTGAGGGAGATCAGTACCCTGGGGACAATCAGCCTCTCCATGTTCCTGGTCATGGCGTTGATGGTGATGAAGCTCTGGCAGATCGCAGATATGGCGCTTCCGATGGTGGTGACCCTGGTCATCCAGACTGTCATGGTTGCCTTGTTCGCGTATTTCGTCATCTTCCGTGCCACCGGTCGCAACTATGATTCCGCGGCATACACGACAGCCGTTTGCGGCTTCGGATTGGGGGCCACACCCAACGCGATGGCCAACATGCAGGCCATGTTCAAGAGGTTCGGGGAGTCGCCGGTGGCATACTTCATCGTCCCAATCGTGGGTAGTGTGTTCATCGACCTGATCAACTCCGGGGTTCTGACAGTTTTCATGAACATTCTCTGATTATCCATGCGGGATCGTCTGTCCGTTCATGACCGACTGTTTTAACTGTGCATCCTGCGATTTCTCGAACATGAACATAAAGGCCAGGCTCACCCGCAATATGTCGGTCGCACTCGTGGCGACGATAGCCGTTGCGGCGTGCCTTCTATTCGCATACCTCACCACGGATGACGATTCTCCCATCAGGGAGTCGGAGCCGGGTGACAGCGTTACATACAGTCAATGGGTGGATGGGGGTTGCCACACGATCACGGTCACGCTGATGGCCGTTGACGGTGATGAATCCACATACGCATACTACGAGAACGGATACTATGTCTTTGACATAGTGAAGGAGACCGGATACCTTGACAGCATCATGGCTCCGGACGTCTCCTCCTGGACCCTGACCGGGAAGGAGAGTATCGAGACGTCCTACGGTGGCGGGATGTGCGACGTTTACGTTTCCGACAAGGGGATGACCGTATGGGTGTCATCCGACGGGGTCGCACTGAAGACATCGGCGGACGGTTACGTGAATGTCCTGACCTCCAGCACGCTCACCGATCCCGAGCCTCCTAAGACCGTTTCATCGAGGATGGATGTCCATCCCGGCGATTACTTCGCCGTCAGTATAGGGGATACCCCTGATTCCAACACCTACATCTATGTTGTGGAGGATGTGGACGGGGAGGATCTGAAGGTCAGGATCCAGTATTACACATCCGATGGGGGAAAGGAGAGAGACTACGTTAAGACGCTGTCTCTAGGATCCTTCCTCGACATGTACACCAGATATGATGAGATAACGGAGATCGAGCCCACCGGCAGGACCTTCATCCTCCCGACCGTCATGGGATTGGTTGAATGCGAACTGTACGATTCGGAGGATGCGGACCTCTACATAGGAGTGGATGACGGCGTCTGCTACAGGTCCGACTGGAATGATGGGGAGAAGGTCTGGATCATCGGTTCCTCGTTGACGGGTGATGTTCCGGATTACATCATGGGTCAGGGTTCGGAGATGACCGCCGGTACCGAGTTTGCTGTCAGTAGGCAGTCATATGACCTCACCGAATCGGGCATGGTGCCTCTGGACTGTCTTCCGTTCACCGTCTTCACCTTCCGTGTGGACGATGTCCGCGGGGACATGATGGATATGACTAACACCTCGTTCCCCGAC
This sequence comes from uncultured Methanomassiliicoccaceae archaeon, assembly GCA_945492685.1. GTDB lineage: Archaea > Thermoplasmatota > Thermoplasmata > Methanomassiliicoccales > Methanomethylophilaceae > Methanoprimaticola. Next base: position 4,562 of record CALYUZ010000094.1, read on the forward strand.
GTGGAGGTTATTAAGATCACAGATGTGGAAAAGGAGGGCTTGAAAGCTTATGCCCTCGTCGGATACACCATAGGGTCTGTGAAGGTGGAGGATACGTGTCAGGGGC
>CALYUZ010000095.1 GCA_945492685.1 uncultured Methanomassiliicoccaceae archaeon
GGACAGTCGATGAGGGTGATGTGGTCCAGATCCCGGTTATTCCAGCCTCTTGTCCTATCGTGATAGTACAGACCTCTACACATTCAGGTTCCTTTGATTCTGGAACCATCCCCTTGATGGTCTATTGGTTCCCCAGTTGGGGGAAATTGGGAGATCACCCTTCGGGATAAATACGGACCATCTGCATCATCGGAACGAGACCTGTCCGATTCATCATCAAAAAAAATAGGTAAGGGGTTGTGGGAGGGGACCGGCTCAGTAGAGCACGAGTCCGTCCTCGATCTTTCCCATCTCGATGGGCGTGGTCTCGTCGCCGACGACTGCTCCCTTGGAGTTGGCGATGATGCCTGCTCCGACAACGCGGGAACCATGGTTCACGGTGGTCCTGATGGCCTCGACCTTCAGGACGTCCTGTATCAGGGCCAGGTCATCGTCGGATGCATCGGCATGGCAGACGCATCCCTTGTTGGTGACCTTGCATGCGGATCCGACGGTGTTGACCCCGGCGATGGGTGCGGGAACGCACTCCACTCCGAGGGCATCGGAGATCTGTCTGATGACGGGTTCATCGTAGCAGGGGTTGACGATAGCTCCCTTGTCGTTGACCAGGATGTTGTTCCCGGCTGCGTTCAGGGGATCATCGAGTGCGATGCACGGGAGGCACTCGTTCAGTGTCTCGAGCTCGCGGGGCTCCGCCAGTCCGGAGACGACGGCGCCATTGGAATTCATGGCGACGAGTGACCCGACCACAAAGGATCCGGCCACCGTCGTCATGATGGTTTTGACGTCGAGAGCCGACTCCAGAGCCCTTGTGAACTCGGGAGCGGCATCTCCGGCCACGAATGCGAAACTCTCGTTTGCCACCGCGAACACACCTATGTTGGGATTTCCACCGTAACGTGAGAGTCCCATCATTGTGACCAACCCACTCTGCGAGGGATACCGCGACGAGTCCGTCATCGAATTTGACGGCCTTGACGGTGATCTTGTTGGGAGGGTTGCGGATTCCGTTCGCCCAGATCTTCTCATTGACACTGGCGTCGATCCAGACGTTGTCTGCGTCGACCTTCATGTGCCTCATGATGTTCTCCCTGACCTCTTTGACTGCGCGGTTGGACCTCCTGGTGCGGGGTGCCTGCTTGGTCTTCCTGAGGGGGATGACGATGATTCTCTCGATTTCATCTGCCATTGGAATCACTCCTTAAGTTTGCTCATGCGCCACGACCTTCTCTTGGGGTGGTGGAGGAACTGCCTGTTCGTTCTGATCATAACCCAGGCGGGAACACGGCGGTTCTGCTTGACCTTCTTGTTCAACCTGGCTTTCATTGCCGGGGCCTTTGTGCTTGACATGATTATCTCCTCTGTATGGTGATCTCCCTCTTCTGAGGGGTGATCTGCGCAAGGATGTTCCTCAGCATGGCGTCGTCTATGACTCCCTGAAGCCTTCCGCTCTGTGCGAGCTGGATGAGCTGCATCTCGACTCCATCCGCCATCTGCGGATTCGCGAGCTTTATGTTGGCAAGTCTGTCCCTGGCCTCCGGTGTGAGGATCTGCCTGAGTACGGACTGCTTCTGCATCTCAAACTGCTTGGCCTTCTCCTCCTGTGCAGCCTGCTGCTGTGCCTGCTGCTGGATTTCAGCCATTCTCTTCTGTCTGAGTGCTGCCAATTCGGGATCTTCCATGCTGATTCCTCCTTCAGGCCTTCATCTCGTCGTAGACCTCTTTCGCGGTGTTGTCCAGGAGGGACTGTCCCGCGGGGCTGATTGCACGGCCTTCCTTGTCCTTGGAGACCAGGTACCCGGCTGCCTCGAGCTGCATCATGCATTTCCTTGCGATGTTGCGGCTTCCCTTGACGGCCCTGTTGGGCATGGATCCCTTGTCGGCGTATCCACCGTACTCGGCGGCGAGCCTGGAGGTTCCCATGGGTCCCTTGACGTAGATCTTTCTCATGATGGCGGCGCACCTAGTGTACCACCAGTCGTCCTGTGAAGGAGCTCTCTCTGTGTGCCTGCCGGTCTTCACGAACTCTGCCCACTCAGGGGGAACGATGTTGGGGTTCTCCTTGAGTTTCTGGGCCGTCCTGAGAATGAGCTGCTCAGCAGGAACATCGTAGACGGTAACCATTTTAATACCTCGCAATGCCCGATATCGGGCACTAACGAAACTGCGTAATCAGGAATAGTATATAAGCATTGCTATTAAGCAATCATGTAGAAGTTCAAACCCCGCACGTTCGCCTCTCGACCCCGTACGGCCTGAGGGAGTAAATCCCTCCACGGCAGAATCCCACCCAACAGGCGGAACCTGATCTCCGTGATTCTCCCCCATGCGGTTTTGGTATATAATGGCATCTGAACGGTGACAGACGATGACTTCGTTTATCGAAAACCGATACGGGTATATTGTCAAAGGCCGTTTTTCACATCATGAAGAGCGCTTACAAGGCGATAGCGGCAATAGCCGTAGTTGTCGTCCTATGCGTCGGTGCCGGCTATCTGGTCGGCTATTGGGACAAGGGGGATCTGGACGGTCAGGTCATCATCATCCACACCAACGATTCCCATGGCTATTATGACGAGAACCTAGGGTTCACTTCCGTCGCATCGATCGCGAAGGATTACGAATCCCGCGGCGCGGTCGTCTTCGTCGTCGATGCGGGCGATGCCTTCCAGGGAACTGCGTCGACAATGATGACCCACGGCCGCTCCACTGTGTCGGTGATGAATGCTGTGGGTTACGACCTGATGGTTCCCGGCAACCACGAGTTCGACTACACTCTGGAAACCTATCTGGATTACACGGAGGAGCTGTCATTCCCCACCATCTGTGCCAATCTTGATTGGGCGGATTCGGGTGAATCCGTGTTCGATGAATATATGATAATAGAGAGGGGCGGAGTCAAAGTTGGTTTCTTCGGTCTTATCACGCCGGACACCGTCGATACCGTCTACTACGGGTACATGGATGATGTGACGATCACCGATCCCATGGAGGCTGCCACGGAGATGGTCGGGTTGCTGGATGGTCAGGATGTCGACTATGTCATCGCCGTCGGCCATCTGGGGGTCGATCAGTCCGCTTCAGTCACATCGATGGATGTCTGCTCCGCGGTCCACGGAATAGATGTGTTCATCGATGGTCACAGCCATACCGAGATGGAGCACGGAAAGGTCGTCGATGGATCTATAGAGGTGCAGAGCGGGGACGCCCTGATCGCCAGTACAGGATCGTACATCAACTGCGTGGGAGTCGTCACCCTTGGTGATGAACCCGATGCCGTCCTCATCCGTGAATGCGTCTCCTCCGACAAGGCGGTCGATGCCGCTGTTGGGAAGATCCGTTCCGAAGAGGAGGGGATATTCGGAGAGGTCATCGGTTCCACCCTTGTGGACCTGGACGGTGAGAGGAGTTCCAACCGCACGGGTGAGACCAACATGGGCGATCTCACGGCCGATTCTCTCAGAAATCTCACCGGTGCCGATGTGGCGTTGGTGAACGGGGGCTGCTTCAGAGCATCCATCCCCGTTGGCAGTATAGATGTCGGTCAGATCTATGCCGCTATACCGTTCGAGAACTTCGTGGGTGTGAAGGAGGTTGATAGTTCGACCCTGTTGGAGGTCATCGAGAACGGTCTTTCTGGACTTCCGGGTGAATCAGGCCGCTTCCCGCAGATCTCCGGAATGAAGGTCGTCTACGATAGTTCTGCTGATCCGGGCTCCAGGGTCGTTTCGGTGACCATAGATGGTTCCCCATTGAATCCGAACGGCTCGTACACCCTGGCATCCATAGGATACGTCCTCGATGGCGGAGATGGTTACACCATGCTCGCGGATATGCCGTATGTGACTATGTTTGGTACGATGATCGATTGCCTGACCGGTTACATCCGTGATACAGGCGTTGTCACAGATATCCCGGCCGGACGCCTTACGGACCTTTCGGGATCATCCTGAAACAGTTTGAAAACCCGAAGTGAAGTGGTTTTCCGGGTCCGTCAAAGGGCCCGGAATCACAGATCTCAGTTGATGGTGAGATAAGCGAAGAGAAGGCATGCTGCGACGACAACAACCGTCACCGCGGTGATCGCCCTGTTCTTTGTCACGAACTTCATGTTCCCGGTGATTGCCTGCTCCTTCATAAAGCCGTCCTCCCGTCAACATCCTTCCATATCGTTCGTCGATATGTGGGGGCCTGTCCCGAGTTGTTTCGGCCTTTACGTTTGCACAGACTCATATTTTTATATCGGATTCATGACTGGAACTTTCATGACCGATGAGGAAGCCAAATTTTGCGCCCATTGCGGTGCCAACCTGCCTTCCGGCAGTTCGTTCTGCCCGGAATGCGGATCCTCGGTCAGCGGAGGTGCCAACCCATACAGGCCTGCGGCATCGCCGAATGCATCCAACCCCTTGGATACCGTCGCCACATTCACCCTGATCTATGGTATCATCGCCGTGATCCTGGGTCTGATATGTGTGCTGGTGGGATTCGCCTTCGACCAGTCACTCGTCGACGAGCTCATCGCCCAGTTCCCAGAACTGGAGGCCGAACTCTCTGCATGGGATGTCGGTCTGATGCGGACCGAATCCATCGTGGCCGGTATCCTGACTGTTGCAAGCGGAGGATTGGCTATCGTTGCCTACGGGAAC
>CALYUZ010000096.1 GCA_945492685.1 uncultured Methanomassiliicoccaceae archaeon
CTATGTCACGCCATTCGAGAAAGATGCCGGGCGCGTGATGTGGGTATCGGCGATCCACCTCAGAGGTCTCTGATGTCCACCTCCGGGTCCATTTCGAACAGTTCCGATGAATAGTACTCCTCGGAGCAGATGTCGATCAACTTCTCCGCCAGAAGGCGTATGTCTGGTCTCACGGGACCGCCCTCCCGTTATACAGGTACGATTCCATGATTTAGGAATACCTAAAAAACTATTTAATATTTAGGCTAACCTAAATTGAGAGGGTCCCCTTTCGGAGAACCCCCTCGTGTTTCATTGGGTTTCTTCCTTCGGCTTCTCCTTCACGGGGACGTTGAACACATCCACCGTCTTGGAGGAGTCCGGATAGGTGTAATTCCTCTCCATGGAGAGGCACGCCTTGGGGCACGAGTCCACACAGTATCCGCACTGGATGCATCCCATCCTTTCGATGGTGATGGTCCTGGCGGTCTTGTCCGCATGTATCGCCTTCGTCGGACATTTCCTTCCGCATATGTTGCAGAGGATGCAGTCCGAATTATCGAAGGACACATGTCCGCGGGTCCTCTCGGTGTACTCTCTGGGTTCCGCAGGGTAGTTGAGTGTGGGAGGTTTCGAGAACAGGTTCTTCGTGATCCTCCCTCCGAATTTCATTATACCCATCGGAATCACCTCTCAGTGCAGCTGATGCACGGATCTATGGTGAGCACCAGCATGGTCACATCCTGCAGGTCGCATCCCTGGAGTGTCTTCACTAATGCAGGGATGTTGATGTTGGTCGGTGTCCTGACCCTCGCACGGCTCAGGTTCTTCGTTCCGTTGCCCTGTACGTAGTAGAATCCCTCACCACGGGGCTGCTCCACCCTGTAAGCGAAGTCTCCCACCGGGACAGGTCCTTTCACAGGAACGCAGAAGTCCCCTGTGGGGATGTCCTTGATCGCGGTCCTGATGAGGTTCATGGATTGTATTATCTCGTCCACCCTGACCATGCATCTGGCGTAGCAATCTCCCTCATCTCTGAGGATGGGTTCGAATCCCAGAGCTTTGTATGTGGGTTCGGTGGTCCTGACGTCGTTGTCGAATCCGGAACCTCTGGCCACTGGACCGACGGCGGACAGGTCGATGATCTCCTGTTTGGAGAGGACCCCCTTTCCCACGAGCCTGTTCTTCACGGAGGTGTCCTTCATGAACACCATTCCGGTCTTCCTGACCTCCTCCTCGATCTCATTGCAGACTCCTGCGACCTTGTTGAGCATCTCGGGGGTAACGTCCTTCCTGACACCACCCACCTTGCAGAAGGACATGATGACCCTGGCACCGGTGATCTCCTCGAACACGTCCAGGACCTTCTCGCGGATCCGCCAGCAGTGCATGAACAGGGAGTCGAACCCCATCGCATCCGCCAGCAGTCCTAGCCACAGGAGATGGCTGTGGACCCTTGACAGTTCGTGGAAGATCACCCTGAGGTACTTGGCGCGGTCGGGGATCTCGATGTCCATCAGACCCTCCACCGCTCCGGTGTAACCGTAGCTGTGTCCGAAGCTGCAGATTCCGCAGACCCTTTCCATGACGTAGGTCATCTGCTCGTAGTCCCTGGTCTCGGCCAGCTTCTCCAGTCCTCTGTGGACGTATCCGATGGAGGGGATTGCCCTCACGACCTTCTCATCCTCGAGCTCCAGGTCCAGATGGATGGGTTCCGGAAGGGCGGGGTGTTGGGGTCCGAACGGGACTATGGTGCGCTTGCCCATCAGGCCGCCCCCTCGTCCTTTTTCTCGGCTCCCTTCCAGGGTGTCTTCACGGACATCCTGAAGAAGTTGCCCTTGTAGTCCAGTTTGCTGTCCGTGAACTCCACGCCGAAGAGGTCGTGGATCTCGTTTTCGTAGACGAATGCCGCCCAGTACTCCGGGGTTATGCTCCCTATGGTGGTTCCGAACGGTACATGCACCTTGTAGCTGACCATCTCATGGTCCTTGTCGAAGGAGTAGACCAACTCGTTCTCCCCTTCCTTCGTGACACCGCAGATCTGCACCATGCGGTAGCCTCCCGCGAGCATCCTTTTGGCCAGTGCGGGGATCTCGGAGTATTCAATCTCCTTGAATTCCTGGTTCATCTCTTTGCCTCCTTCATTTTGTTGGTCTTCTCCTCGAGCACAGCCAGTCCCTTGACGACACCATCGATGATGGATTCGGGCCTTGCAGCGCATCCCGGGACGTAGACATCGACAGGGATCACCGTGTCCACCCCTCCGAGGATGTTGTAGCAGTCCCTGAACACCCCTCCGGAGCATGCGCATATGCCCACGGCGACGACCACCTTGGGGTCGGGCATCTGCTCATAGAGCTGTTTGACCACGTTCTTGTTCTGGTCGTTGACGGCACCCGTGATCAGCAGTATGTCCGCCTGTTTCGGGTCGCCGGTGTTGATGATCCCGAACCTCTCCACATCGTAGAGGGGCGTGAGACACGCCAGCACCTCGATGTCACAGCCGTTGCAGCTGGATGCATCGTAGTGGAGGATCCAGGGCGATTTCGTAGTGTATGCCATATCATCTCACCTCAAAGGTAGAGCAGGACGGCGACGTTCAGCACGCCGAGGACCAGCGCGACCACCCATCCGCTCTTCAGAGCATTTTGCCAGGTCATCCTGGCGAATCCGTTGTCTATGGCGATCTCGAGGATGTACACGATGACCGCCAGGATGATTCCAAGAACCGTCATCAGGATGGTTCCGTCCGCGATGAACAGCGCGACCATCCCGAGGAGCATGATGTTCTCGTACCAGTGGGACACCTCGATCATGGCGAGGGTCCTTCCGGAGAACTCGGTGGTCATACCCCTGACCAGGTCCTGGTGGGCGTGGTGGGACATGCTGAGGTCGAACGGGGATTTCCTCATCTTGATGGTGAGTCCGATGACGAACGCGAGGAACGCTCCGATGACCATGATGGAAGGCAGTTCCCCACTCCAGACGATGTCGGAGACGGAGAACGATCCGGTCTGCAGGTACAGGCAGATCGCCATCAGCAGGAAGATCGGCTCGAAGGCCATCGCGGCGTAGAGCTCTCTCTGGGCACCTATCTGTGAGAACGGGGATCCGGACGAGTATGCGGCCAGGATCAGGAACGTCTCACCGAGGGTCAGGGTGAAGATCACCAGCAGAAGGTCCTGTCCGGCGAAGAACAGGATTCCCGTGATGATCACGAACAGCAGGTAGCATCCGACATAGAAGTCCTGGACGCCGTTGGATGTGATCTGCTCCTTCTCGCAGAACTTGCGGACGTCATAGTACGGCTGCAGGAGAGGGGGCCCTCTTCTTCCCTGCATCCTTGCGGATATCTTCCTGTCCACCCCTGCGAGTATGCATCCCGCGAGAGGTGCCAGCACGGCGTAGACGAGTGCGACTATGATCCAATCGAGATCGCTCATAGGGAGACACCTCCAGCGACGAGGACTATGATGACCACGATGGTCAGTGCCGTGAGGATCTCGCCGATGCGGCGGATCCTGTCTTCACCGAACCAGTCTGTCATGTACCAGTTCCTGAGTCCCACCTCGACGGTGGCACCCATGGACCCGTTGTAGGTGTTGTTAGAGAGCCCCTCTCCCGAGAGGTAGTTGGGGACGATCCTTCTCTTCGTTCCCCTACCGAAGAACGGCACGAAGATCAGGATGAGTGCGAGGAGCATCACCAGGAGGATCAGCATGTTGCTGTCGGACAGGGCGACCGCGAGGGTGTCGGGGACGTAGATGAATGCGGACTCCAGCCAGGGCACGATCATGTGCTCCGACATCAGGGGGAACAGTGCGCACACGGCGACCGCGAGGACCACGAGTGTTCCGAGGACCACGTTCTCCTGGATGTGCACGGTCTTCTCCACATTGTCCTTTCCAGTGGCAACGACGGCGAGCTTGCCCATCCACTTGGTCCAGTAGAACGATGTGACCGCGCTTCCGAACACGATGCATGCGATGAGCACGATGTACTCGCTGTCCACGAAGGAGGTCATGGCGGCCCACTTGGAGATGAGCATTCCGAGGGGTGCGAGGAACATGGCGGCGATACCGACGAGCATAATCCTCGCGAGTCTGGGCATCCTGTCGAACAGTCCGTCCATGTCCTCGATGTCCCTGCTCCCGATGTGGTGTTCCGCGGTTCCGACGCAGAGGAACAGAAGGGACTTGGTGATCGCATGGAACACCGTGAGCATCACACCTGCCCATGCGGCTTCGGGCGTACCGACTCCGGCACATGCGACGATCAATCCGAGATTGGCTATGGTGGAGTATGCCAGGACCCTCTTGGCGTTGGTCTGCGAGATCGCGGCCATGGACGCCAGCAGGAAAGTGAGTCCTCCGACGGTCATCACCATGTAGCCGACGAGGTTGTCTTGCAGGAGCGGCGAGAGCTTCAGCAGTATGAACACTCCCGCCTTGACCATCGTGGACGAGTGCAGGAGTGCGGATGTGGGTGTGGGGGCCACCATGGCGCCGAGGAGCCATGTGTGGAACGGCATCTGTGCGGACTTGACGATACCTGCGAGGCACAGGAGTGCGACGGGCAGGAGGATGTACTTGTCCGCGGTATCGGAGAGGAGGAGGGCATCGAGCTCCAGAAGGCCGCACTGGCTTGCCAGGATCATGTTCGCGG
>CALYUZ010000097.1 GCA_945492685.1 uncultured Methanomassiliicoccaceae archaeon
ATGTTCGTGTCGTCCATGGAGTGAATGGATGCGTTCCAGGTTTAAAGGGCCCTAAATTATATTAGCACAGTCATACAAAAAAACCGCCTCTTTAAATATCGATATGCATATACTGGTACGTCCAGTCTATTCTCTGGCGGGCTTCACATGATATCTGACATAAAAATCGGCATAACGGGGCTTCCTGGCTCCGGAAAAACCTACGCGCTCCTCCGCGTTATTGAGATGCTCCAGGACGGAGAGATGTCCATCGGGGGCATGATCGACGAACCCATAGGGGACGGAAGGCACAAGACCGGTTTCACCGTCAGGAACCTCCTCACGGGGGAGACCGAGGTCTTCGCCAGCACGACCATCGAGAGCAAGATCATGGTCGGAAAGATCGGGGTCGACCTGGCGAAACTGGAACAGGTCGGAGTGGCGGCCATCAAAGAGGCATGCGAGAAATGCGACATCATCGTAATCGACGAGGTCGGAAAGATGGAGGTCGAGAGCCAGGCGTTCATCGACGCCGTCAAGGATGCACTCGACGCCGAGAAACCCATGATCATCACACTTCACAAGAAATCGAGGAACCCCCTCCTGCAGGACATCAGGAGGAGGGACGATGTAAGGATCCTGGAGGTCACCCCGACCAACAGGAACATTCTGCCCTACAAGATCGTGCGCCTCATGAACGGTGAGAACGTTTGAGGCCCGATGGGATTCTTATAAGAGAGGGGAGCACGGACATCCTGGTGCCCCGCACCCACTCCGTACACGGACCCGGCAAGATCCAGGGTTCCGTCTTCTTCAACGAGCAGATGTCCTTCAACAGGGACGTCAGCGTCATGTTCCTCAGAGCAGTGGGCAGGGATCTGACCGTCGCAGATGCGATGACCGCCACCGGTTCCAGAGCTGTGAGGATCGCCAACGAGGTCAAGGGCGTGCAGGTAACCGCCAACGACATCAGCGCCGATGCGATCCCATACATCGATGCAAACATCGAGATCAACAACCTGGACAACTGCGTCAGCTCCCACAGGAACATGCACTCCCTCTTCGCGGAGAACACGTTCGACTATGTTGATCTCGACCCGTTCGGTTCACCCGTACCCTTCATCCAATCCGCAATCAGGGGATGCAGGCGCAAGGGCATACTGGCGATCACCGCCACCGACACGGCACCCCTTGCCGGTGCACATGCGGCCAAATGCAGGCGCAGATACCAGTCGGAACCCATCAGGGGATTCATGTGCCATGAGGGCGGACTGCGTATCCTCATGTGCACGATCGCCAAGGAACTGGCGAAGTTCGACCGCGGGATGAAACCGTTGCTCTCGTTCTACGCGGACCACTACTTCAGAACCTACATCCAGGTGGTGGACGGTGCTGAGGCGGCAGATTCGACCCTGGAGAAACTCGGCTACATGCATTACGACATGGAGACGATGGAGCGTTCCACCTCGAAGCTCCCGGACGACGACCACAGGCTCGGACCGTTCTGGCTGGGACCCCTCCACGACCAGGAGTTCGTATCCAGGATGGACGCCACCGGACTCGCCGCCGAGAAGAGATGCAGGAAGTACCTGGACCTCTGGAGGAACGAGCTCGACACGGAGGTCTTCCTCTACGACATGAGCGAACTGTCTTCGCACATCAAGATGTCCCCTCCGAGGATCGACGATTTCGTGGACTTCCTGAACCAACATGGGAGGGCATCCAAATCACACGTGTCCCCCACATCGTTCAAGACGGACATCCCCCTGGAGGAGCTCATCCCACTGTACAGGGATTTCAGTCCGGATTCGAACATTCAGTGAACGTTGCCAGACGTCTCGCGATACCCTATTATAGCCCCGTCACTTCTTAGAGGACATAGGTGCCAAATCATGCCCAGTCTAGCTATCATCGGAGCCCAATGGGGTGACGAGGGGAAAGGAAAGATCACAGACTACCTCGACGAGAAGGCCGACCTCATCGTCCGTTTCCAGGGCGGTAACAACGCGGGCCACACCATCATCGTCGACGACAAGGTGTTCAAGCTCCACGGACTCCCGTCCGGAGTCGTCAGGCCCGGAAAGCTCGCCGTCATCGGCAACGGGGTCGTCGTGAACCTGGAGGAGCTGGGCGACGAGATCGAGCAGGTCCTCGCGAACGGGGGTTCCATCGACGGACTCAGGATCTCCGACAGGGCCCACCTCATCATGAACTACCACAAGAAGCTCGACGGTGCGGAGGAGAAGTACCGCGGCAAGAACGTGGTGGGCACCACCAAGAAGGGAATCGGACCCGCATACCAGGACAAGATCGCAAGGATCGGGTTCCGCGCGGGAGACCTCCTCGAGGAGGACCTCCTGAAGGACAAGATCTCCTTCGTGATACCCTACAAGAAGGACCTCCTGAACATGATGGATGCGGAGCCCTGCTCCTGCACCAACGAGTCCCTCCTGGAGAAGATGCTCGGCTGGAAGGAGAGGATCGGGGACTGCATCTGCGACACCTCCGTCCTGATCAACGATGCTCTGGACGACGGCAAGAACGTCAGCTTCGAGGGTGCACAGGGGGCTATGCTCGACATCGACCACGGAACCTACCCCTATGTCACGTCATCCGCGACTTGCGGAGGTGGAGTGTGCACCGGATCCGGCATCGCACCCAACAGACTGGACAAGGTCATCGGTGTCGTGAAGGCGTACACCACCCGTGTGGGCGAGGGACCCTTCGTGTCCGAGCTCAGCGGAGAGGAGGAGCTCGCACTCCAGAAGAAAGGCGGAGAATTCGGTGTGACCACCGGTCGCGGAAGGAGATGCGGATGGCTGGACCTCGTCGTTCTCGAGCACGCCAAGAGGATGTGCGGATTCACATCCCTGTGCATAACCAAGATCGATGTCCTCAACGACATCCCCGAACTCCCCGTGTGCGTCGCATATGAGATCGACGGCGAGGAGGTAAAGCACTTCCCCGCGTCCATCGCCAAACTCAACAGGGCGAAGCCCGTGTATGAGACCATGAAGGGATGGAAGGGCTGGGATGACACCGAGGCACTCGTCAAAGGCGGATACGACAACCTCCCCGGAGAGATGAGGGAGTACATCGAGTTCACCGAGAAATACCTCAAGACCCCTGCGGACCTCATCAGCGTCGGTCCCGACAGGGACGAGACCATCGACCGCAAGGGCGACTGGTGGAACTGACCATCACGGCGGGGAAACCCGCCACCCAAACCTCACATCTCCCCTTTCTGGAGGAGGCATCCATTTTTACCTTGTCAGTATGCATTATTAACGGTCTTTAAGCATAGGGCCTGAACGTCGCATACTATAACCGCCCTACAATGATCACCCTAAAGAGGAATATCATGGCCGATGAATGCACAGTGAACGTCATGGCTGGCGTCTGCAGGAAGAACACGAAGATCCACGTGAAACAGAACGAGGATGGGATGACCGTATCGATCACGATCGAGAGCGACTGTCCCATGGTCTCGAAGAACCCCCTCCCCACGGACATCATCGCATGGGAGGAGGTCGGAGCACCCTTCGATCAGAGCAAGGTCTACGCCTGGGCAACCGAGAACATCAGACATACGGCTTGCCCCGTACCCTGCTGCATCATCAAGGGGATCGAGGTCGCATCCGGACTCGGTCTCAAGAAGAACCCCGAGATCAGCATCGAATGATCGAGAGGAAGGTCCTTCAAACCCCTTTCACCCTTTCCATAGATCCCTTGCATGGGATCAATCACCCGTGAACTTATACCATCCTTCGGAAAAACCGAAGGTTACTGTATCCGTTTTATAAACCCAGGAGTCGAGACCCACTCATGACCCGCGATTCCACACAACTTGTTGCAGCAGTGACGACAGTCCTTGTTATCCTCATCTCCATAACAGTGGTGACCGAACTTGTATCCGACAACCATCCCGACACCATCAGGGGTGAATGGTACCTAGGTGAAAGGTATTTCATAGATGACGGAGGTGGAGTAGAACATGATGATTACGCATTATCGGATATGTCCGAATGCCTGAACATCATCACCCTGTCAGGGGAGGAGTTCACAGGTACGTTCTCCGGCGAGGAGATCTCCGGAACATTCCTCGACGACACTATATCATTCTACATCACCGAGGACGGGATCCCTGTGAGATTCTCAGGAGAATTAGATGATGGCATCATCACCGTATCATCGATCTGGATCGCCTTTGACGGTTCGATACGTGCGGAGGAGATGGCCTTCTCCAGGGATGGCAATGCGACTATCCCGCCGATCGACCTTCCCGACACATTCCTCTTCGACGTGCCCTCGATGCAATCCGAGGATGAACCGTCGGTCCCGAAGATCATCGACTCAGGAGGACACATCGTCATCACCGAGGACGGGAACGGTTCTACCTACATCCTGATGATGGATGACGACGGCTCGGGAGGATACGGCATCATATCATCGGGAGCGACCTCATCAGAGATCGTGTTCACACTCTCCGAGGGAACGATCTCGATCTGACAACCATTTATTGGAGAAGTACTCCCGGCACCCAGCGGCCGCATGTCAGGCGTCCCCGCGTAAAGAGGTCGAGCGGCTCGGTCAGCCCCGCGACACGCGCGGGATAGGTCAGCGCGTACTGCACGCAGGCGCG
>CALYUZ010000098.1 GCA_945492685.1 uncultured Methanomassiliicoccaceae archaeon
GGGGTCCCACACGTCGGGTGCGGATATCCTCGCCTGTCCTGGAACGGCGTATCCGTTGAACTCGGGATTCTCCGGGGAGTATCTCAGAACGGACTCGGCCATCCTGATGCACTCGTCGGCGGATGTGTCCCTGTTCAGGGAAACGGATGCCTTTCCCTGTCTCCCACCCTCGGCCATGCGGGCCATCATCCCGCGGTCGACCTTGGTCTCGATGTTGCTGATCTTGGAATCGTCGATGTACACCGTGTGGACCACGGCCTCGGAGGCATAGACCTCCGCCTGCTGATACTTTGACAGGGACTGCATCGCCCTGTCGGCTATGGAATGGATCACTGCCCTCCCCCCACGATCATCCTTGCACGCATGTAGGGACCTCCTGATGAGACCCTCACCCAATCCTCAATGCCCTTTCCGCACATTCCGCCATCGAGGATGACCTCCTTGGTGAGCGCATCGGCGGAGCAGAGGATGTCCACGGACTTCCCGGTGAGTGTGAAGGACTGGAGGGTCTTCACGATCTCTCCGTTCCTGATGAGGAATCCCCTGAGACACTTGGCCTCGAAGCATCCTCCCACTGGATCCTCCATTCCGTTGACCATCTTGTCACAGAGGATACCGTCCCTGGTGTCGGCGATGAGCTCGTCCCTGTCCCATTCACCCGGACCGAAGTATGTGTTGGTCATCCTGACCCATGTCCTCTTGCCGTAGTTCTCGGCCCTTCCGTTGCCTGTTGGCCTGCATCCAAGCTGGGAGGCGGTCTCGAGGCTGTGCATGTATCCGGTGTAGACACCGTGGTCGATGATCTGCGTACATGATGATGGCGTACCCTCGTCATCGAAGGGGATGGATCCGTGTGCACCGCGGACGGTACCGTTGTCGTACATGGAGATGACATCGGATGCGACCTTCCTTCCGACCGCATCGGTGAGGAACGACCTCCTCTTGGTGATCTCGTCACCTTCGGATGCGTGTCCCATGGCCTCGTGTGCAAGGAGTCCGGACACCATCGGATCGGATATCACCGTGAGGTTTCCGGAGGGTGCCCTGTCAGCGGAGAGCGTTGCGATGGCCTCCTTCGCGGTGACCCTTCCGATCTCCTCTATGTCCGCATCCTTCACCACCTCGTAACCGAGGGTGCTGTCGGGACCGTCATAATAGCGCTCCATCCTCTGACCGTCTGCCGCCACCGACATGGCCCTGCAAAGGGTGCGGACCTCCTGCCAGCTGATGTCGGATCCCACGGAGTTCACCAGGCAGTTGTCCTTGATCTCCTCCGAATACGAGCCCATGCGGTTGATGATCCTGTCATCGATGGCCTGTGCCTTGTCCAGCTCCAGGACGGTGTCGATCTTCTCCGACAGGTCGACGGAATCCGGATGGATCCTCACATCGGCCTTCAGATGCTTCTTGACGGATGCGGGCTCCAACCTCAGGTCGGACTTCCTCTCGCCGAGGGCGTTCCTCACGGCGGATTCCGCTGCGGACATGATGTCATTCCTGTCGAACGAGGTGACTGTTCCGTAACCCCATCTCCCTCCGACCCATGCCCTGAGGCACACTCCTCCGGTGCCCTTCTCCACCAGTTGGCGGAGGTTCCCGTTGAGGGAGCTCACACCTGTGACCCTGACGGTCTGTGATTTTGCATCGGAGAACTCGGCACCCAGCTCCTGCATCCTGTCGACAGCGGATACCAGATGGTCCTGGACCTGATCGGCCTGCATGACTGCCATCTGCATCATATCACCGTGAACGAATGGTCGAAGGATGTGAGGATCTCGCATCCGTTCTCCGTGATGAGACAGGTGTCCTCGATCCTGATACCGCCGATACCGGGAATGTAGATTCCCGGCTCCGCAGATACCACGTTCCCCGCACGGAGGATCTGTTCAGATCTGGGGGAGACGGAGATGTCCTGGTGGACCTCCATTCCGATTCCGTGGCCGAAGGAGTGGATGAACTTGCCCTTGAACTCGGACTCGTCGATGATCTTCCTCGCGGCGAGGTCCGCAGCATTGGCCTTGGCACCGTCGTGGTACTCTGCGATACCGGCGAGCTGTGCCTCGCGGACCACTTCATATGCCCTCTCCAGGATCTCTGGGGGCTTTCCGAGGAAGACGGTGCGGGTCATGTCCGAGCAGTAGCGGTCGAACTTGGTTCCGAAGTCGAACAGCGCCGTGTCGCCCTTCTTCAACCTGTAATCGCAGGGCATGTGGTGGGGCTCGGATGAATACGCACCGAATGCCGCAATGGTGTCGAATGCGTTGCCGGTGCCCCCGAGCTCGCGCATCCTGTTGTCCATCCTGGAAGCGACCTCCTTCTCGGACACTCCCTCGGACAGCATGTCGGGGATCTCCCCCGCAACCTGGGATGAGATGGCACAGGCCCTCTTGGTGGCCTCGATCTCCTTTGCATCCTTGATGGACACTGTGGCACCAATGGCCTTCCCAGCATCCACGGCCTCTATGCCCTCGACTGTCTTCTTGACGTACTGAACACCGGCATAGGTCGCGGAATGGGTGTTGAAACCGACCTTGGAGCATCCCTTCAGAGCCTCCTTCAGGAAGTTGTCACGCTCCTCACGGTTGTGGTACACATGGACCTCACCCTTGCCGGCGTTGGCTGCCTCCTCCTCGAGGATGCTGACGATGACGTCCAGGGAACCGTCCTTCCCGACGACAGCGAAGGATCCCTCGAAAACCCCCGAGTTCTGCTCGGTCAGGTACCAGAATGTGGAATCGAGGAAGGGTTCGCCGTCGTTGACGATGACGATGGCGTCCATATCCTCTGCATTGGAAATGAGCCTCTCGGCCCTTGTTTCAAGCATGAGTGGCAATTCCAGAAGGATGAAATAAAATGTTGCCGGGGGACGCCCGGCATTGTTGTGATGTTTATCAGATACCGATCCACTCGTTCCTGACGATCCTCTTCAGGGCGGAGATCGCGGACATCGCCGCGAGATAGGATGTCCTGGGGTTGTCAGGTGAGGGGACGTTGTAGGTGTGACAGGTCATCTCTCCGAACTCGCCCTTGATCCTGAGTTCGTGAGAGTTGCTGTGGGTGCTGGGGTCCACGACGATGGTGACCTTGGTCTTGTCGAATCCCACTCCGAGGAGACTAACGGTCGCAGCCACGTTGACGTTCTTGGGGAACTCCTGCACAGCCTCCCTCGCGGGTCCGCTGTAGATGACGGTGGGCTCCTTGATAGAGTCGAGGTCGATGTTGTGCTCGGTGACGTAAAGAGCACCGGCGAGACTCTTGGGTCCCTTGGTGGTGATCAGCTCCACGGCCTCCAGCTCTCCGACGGCGGAGGACCTGAGTCCATCGGTACCGCACACGGCTCCGGACGGGATGTAGATGCGGGACTCGCACTCCTTGGCCTTGGTGAAGACAGCCTCCCTGAAGTCATCGTCCACGAGGGCACCGACGGACATGGCCATGACATCGACTCCCCTGGCGACGACCTTGGGGAGGATCTGACGTGCCGCATCCTGGGATGCCGCCTCGACGACGAGGTCGCAGTGGTAGAGCTCCTCCTCCACATCCTCGATGACTATTGCCTTCTTCAACTTGGTCGCCAGCTCCTCTGCCAACGACATCTCCATGTCGGTGAGGTAGATCCTCTTGACGTCCGCCATCTCATCGGCGGCCATTGCCAGCTTGGACCCGATGGATCCGCAGCCCACGATCGTAATGCGCATGATTCGGCCTACCCGGATTCACATATTAAGGATTTGTGGAATCCTGACATTTTACGCATCGTTTATCGTCCGAATATCGTTGTTCCGTTACGAATAAAAATCATTCTGCAACGGAATTCGTAGAGATTTTTATACCGCATCAGAGACGTCCGTCCCACTCCGACATGAACTCCTCCAGGAACCCGACCATGTACATGTGGCGATGGTCGGCCATCTCCCTGGCCGTGGGTGTGTTCATCAGGTCCTTCAGCTTCAGGAGCTTCTCGTGGAAGTGGTTGACACTCGTCCCCTGGTTGGCGAAGTATTCCGCCTCGGACATGTCTCCCTTGTGCATCTCCCCCGGGATGTGCATCTGACGTCCCCTGCTCCCGCCGTAGGCGAATGTCCTGGCGATACCTATGGCTCCGATGGCGTCCATCCTGTCCGCATCCTGGACTATGCATCCCTCGAGGGTGTCTGGAACGACGGTATCCTTTCCTTTAAAGGAGATCTGCGAGATGATGTGACAAATCGCATCCTGCATACATGGATCGATACCTTTGGAGTCCATGAAGCGTCTGGCGTTGGCGTAACCGTTATCACCGAACAACTTCCTGTCATCCACATCGTGGAGCAGAGCAGCCAGACGGACCGTTTCCATATCGCCGCCCTCCTTGGAACAGATGGTCACCGCCAGATCATGCACCCTCATGGTGTGGTAGAAATCGTGACCGCTGCTGTCACCCGCGAAGACATCCCTGGCGAAATCCGCCGCATCGGAGAAGACCGTCTCATCCATGGGAGGGTCAACGCGGTTTTCATATGTAACCTCAAAACCCAGATATCATATAGTATTACTATGATATCCTTTTGCAATGAAGATATCCACAAGAGGAAGGTACGCCCTCCGCATCATGTTAGATATCGCCGTGAACGGCGGGGAA
>CALYUZ010000099.1 GCA_945492685.1 uncultured Methanomassiliicoccaceae archaeon
GGTCAAGATGGCCCGTCTTATCAAAAAGCTCAGCGAGGACAAGCAGGTCATGGTCATCGAGCACGACCTCGCCATCCTGGACTTCCTCGCAGACAATGTCAATGTGGTCTACGGATCCGAGGGAGCCTACGGAGTGTTCACCCTGGCCAGACAGGTCAGGACCGCCATCAACGTCTATCTCGACGGATACCTCCCCGAGGAGAACATCAGGTTCAGGGACAGGCCCATCGAGTTCGAGGCATCCCCGCCCAGGGGAGACTGGCAGACAGCCGACCTGATCAAGTTCGACAGCCTCCAGAAGGATTTCGGCGAGTTCAAGCTGGACATCTCCGGCGGATCCGTCAAGATCGGTGAGTCCGTGGGAATCGTGGGACCGAATGCTACCGGTAAGACAACGTTCGTCAAGATCCTCGCCGGTGCGATCGAAGCGGATTCGGGTGAACTCGACGGAAAGGTCAAGGTGTCATACAAACCCCAGTACATCACCGGGGACTTCGACGGAACCGTACAGGACCTTCTGTATGCTAAAGCGTACGAGACGGTGAACTCCGGATTCTTCAACGGGGAGGTCATCGAACCCCTCGGAATCAAATATCTCATGGACAAGCAGGTGGCCAACCTCTCCGGAGGAGAGTTGCAGCGCGTCGCGATCACCCTGTGTCTTGCAACCGAGGCCGACATGTACCTCTTCGACGAGCCCTCCGCGTATCTGGACTCCAACCAGAGGATGAACGCGGCCAAGACCATCAGGAGGATGATGGAGAAGACAGGCCGCAGCGCCATGATCGTCGACCACGACATCTACTTCCTGGACATGGTCTCCGACTCCATGATGGTCTTCGGAGGGGAGCCCGGACACCACGGTATCGGTGACGGACCCTTCGACATGCGCGAGGGAATGAACAGGTTCCTCGATGCCGTCGATATCACGTTCAGGAGGGACGCGGACACCCACAGGCCCAGGATCAACAAGCCCGATTCCAGGCTCGACAGGGAGCAGAAGTCCAAGGGCGAGTACTACTACGCCTGAGATGTCCCTTCGACAACAGGATATTAATAGAAGTATTAACGGTGATGAGGCCCATGGGAAAAGCCGACACCCACATCCACACCGAATACTCGGGGTTCTCGTACCTCGGGGTCATGAAGTTCCCCGAATCCGTGACCACCCCCGAGCAGCAGGTGGACAGGGCCCGCAGGAACGGGATGGATGTGCTCGGCATCACCGACCATGACGAGACCAAAGGTGCCTTCATCGGACAGAAGTACGCCGAACGCTTCGACGACATCGATGTCATCGTGGGCGAGGAGGTCACCACCGCGGACGGAGAGGTCATCGGCCTGTTCCTGACGGAGAAGATCCCCAAGGGGCTTCCCGTGGAGGAGACCATCGACATCATCAGGTCCCAGGGAGGCCTCGTCATCGCACCCCATCCCTTCAGCTTCCACGTGTTCGGATTGAAGGAGCAGATCTTCAACCTCGACATAGATGGATTCGAGACCATCAACGGCGGACATCCCGACAGGTACTCCAACGCCTTCGCCCAGAGGGTGATGGACGCATACCCCGGGAGATGGGCCGCCATGTCCGGAAGCGATGCCCATTCATTGTACACATCCGGATTCAACTGGACCGAGTTCGATGGTAACACGGCAGAGGATTTCAGGAAGGCGATCCTCAACAAGACGACCCGTGCGGTGGGTGTCCCGGCGAACGTCTTCACCCAGGTCCAGTGGAGCGTGGATGTCGCGTGGGGCGGAAGCAAACTCCTCTACAAATCCCTCAAGGGGAAACTCATCAAAAGGGAAGACGACCGTCTCGCCGAGAAGATCGAGAGCATCAGCAACCTGAAGAAGGCCACAGGCATGGTCGCCGCCACGGCATACATCCTGCCGCCGATATCCATCCTCGCGACACTCCTGAGCACCACCTATCTGAGCATCGGTGCCAAGAAGATGCTGAAGCAGGCGGACGAGCGCATGAGGAACATCGACGCCATCATCAGGGAAGCCGATGCGAAGAAGGCATGAGCCCCGACATCCTGTACAAGATAGGGGTGAACATCCCCGAAGAGTTTCTGGAAGAGATGATGGACTCGGTGAACGACTCCATCGATCCCGTCTATCCGGGATACGACCGCACATTCTCCTATTGGAAGGTCACCGGAACATGGAGGCCATTGCCGGGATCGGAACCGTTCCTCGGTGATATCGGAAAGATAGAGGTGGCGGAGGAGATGCGTGTCGAGTTCGCGGTGAGGGAGAAGGACCTGCGCCCGGCAATCGAAGCTGTGCGCAGGGTCCACCCGTATGAGGAGCCCGCCATAGACGTTATCCCCATGATCGGGTGGAAGTCTTTGATCACTGCTGATCCTTCGGACGGTAGATGAAGAGGTTGTCGAAGGACTTCTGGAGCCTGTGGATCTTCAGGCTCTGCTTCCTGTAATCGAGTTCGTCCTCGTTGAGGATGCCGATGCTGACGAACATGTCGAGGGCCTCGTAGGCACCGTCGTAATCGGAATCGACACCGACCATCATGTCGATGAGCCTGTTGCGGCATGAGATCGCCGTGGGGAGGGAGCCTCCGTTGTCCTGGATGAACCTCTCCCTGATCGAGGGGAACAGGTCCAGGCTCTCACAGCACAACACCTTTGCCTCGTCGAAGCGGTCCGCTCCGAACAATCCGTCGATGTAGCCCTCGTTCATGAGGAACCTGGTGTAGTCGTCCATCTCGTGGGTCTTGGAGTACTCCCCGGCGACGATGGAGAGTCCGTAGTTGTGGTCCTCGTAGGAACGTGCCATGAGCTCCCTCAGGAACGCAACGGGCGACGAGGTGTCTATCCCGGCGAGGTACCTCTTCAGCTTGACCCTGGTGGGGTCGTTGAGTCCGGAGTACCAATCTTCCAGTCCTGCTGCGGAAACCTCCGCGGGAATAGTCTGTGCCATGAGGAGGGAATCCTGGAACTCCGATAAAAGAATGGTGGGGATTCCCGTCGCATCGGTACGGAACATCCCGTAGATCAATCATCCTCGTCGGAGGAGTACCTGTCGATGAGGATACGGTAATGGGCCATCTCCGAGCGGATGCGCATCATGACGGCCTGCTGCTCGGGATCCTGGAGGTCGATCTCGAACATCGACTCGAGGACGGACATGGCATCCCTGTAGACGGCGTCCAGCCTTCCGGATGTGTAAGGATCCCCGCGTCCTACGGATTGGTCTTCCTCCTCCCTCACGGGCTCCGGACCCTTGGGGATGAAACCGCAGCTGATCTTCACGACGGAGCAGCGGGGTGCCACCTGTACGCGTTCGCGGTCATCCTCGATGATCCTGTACTCGTCCTGGGAATCTTCCATGCCACCACATACCCGTTCAGAACTTGATACTATCCGAACCGTCGTGGATCATGATCCTCGGGTCGACGGCATGGGGCTTGTCGCAGCAGAGCATCGCCGAAGTCCAGACGACCCTCCTCTCGAAATCACCGTCTCTGTCGAAGCAGTTCCTGCAGCAGTTCCTACAATTGAACTCACAACAGGGGACGGGATTGACGGAGATCTCGATGGCATCACCGTAACGTGCGGCAACCGCTTCCTCCAACTCATCCACCTCGTCGGCGATGTCCTGGACGGTCATCTTCCTGGGGAACACCACGTGCATATCGATGTAGATCTTGGGCCCGTGCTTGATCATCCTGAGATGGTAGACGTCGATCCAATCGTCGTGCCTGTATTCGTTTATAGCCTCGGTGATGACGTCCAGGACCTCCTCGTCAGCCTTGTCCATGATGTCATCCATGCACTCCTTCATCACCTTCAGTCCGGTGACCAGGATGATGACACCGAAGATGATGGCGATGGATGAATCCAACCAGCGTGCGTCATATCCGAGGGCCATGGCGATATACACCACGAACAGTCCGATGAGGATACCGACCGATGACACAGTGTCGGAGCAGAGGTGCTTCCCGCTGGCGACGAGTGCGGGAGAGCGGTTCTTCGTACCCTTCCTGATGGCGATCCTGCCGACGAGGAAGTTCACCAGAGCCGCGAACGCCACCAGGATCAATCCGATGTCGAGGTCGGATATCTCCCCGGGATTGAGGAATGACATTATCGATTCGTAGATGATCATGCCTCCGGCGACCATGATCATGGTCGCTTCGATGGCGGCGGAGATGATCTCCACCTTCCCGTGACCGAATGGGTGGGACCTGTCGGCGGGCTGCGCGGAGAGATACAGTGCGAACAATCCCACGAATGCGGCGATAACGTTGACGATTGATTCGAGGGCGTCGGTTAGGATGGCGACCGAGCCCGTCAGGTAATAAGCGAAGAACTTGATGGCCATGAGGCTCACGCCCACGATGGCTATCACCTTCTGGAATTCGAAGTTGGCATCGGACACCTTTACCATGCCGGACCAAATCCCATCCATGCGTATTTTACGGTTTTCTGTTAAAAAATCCTAAAAATCTTTAGGAATCTTTAAAAAGGATCTGTTTCCGACGCGTTTCAATCATGTCAAACGATAATATGTAGGAAACAATGTGGTTTTCATGAACGGAGAACACGATGCATGCGACGGAGGA
>CALYUZ010000100.1 GCA_945492685.1 uncultured Methanomassiliicoccaceae archaeon
AACCATCACCCGTCTCCAAGGACGGGAAACCCCATCCCCCGGAACTTATGAATGGGGGATGGGAAACGGTTTACACCCGCCCCGGACCCATGATGGAACCCGGGACGGAACTGTGATCATCCCATGTACCCGGGGATGGATCCGATGCACCCGCTCATCGAGATCGTCTCCGACGAACGGATCAGGGTACCGTCGACATCGTAGAACTCGGTCCTCAGGGTCACCTGGACGGAATCGTTGACCCACGACCTCATGATCACGTCATCCCCATCGTACTCGTAGATCTCGCACTCGTATGTCCCGATGGGGGTCTCGATGGTCTCCTTGCCGACCACGGTATGCGAATCGGATATGTTGCTCATCATGAGCATGTCCTGCTCCCCGTCGACGGAGACCAATACGACCCTCTCGTCGAATCCCACGATCGATTGGAGCTCGGACTCCACCGTCCCGTCCGCGTAGACGACCCTCTGGATATCGAAGAATCCGGGATTGGCGTGTTGGACCTCTCCGGAAACCACTACATCTGATGAGGATAGATACTCCATGGAGACGCTCATACGGGTCAGCACCATCGTGTGATAGCTCACATCGTCGAACACCCCGCACCTCTCGGTTATGACCACACTGTGGAAAGCGGCGTCCCTCGATACGAAACAGAGCTTGGTTCCCATCGGCGTATCCACCGGTTCGAATCCGATGATATCACGGTATGATGATGGATCGGCGATGGATCTGAACGCATCCTCCGACACGGACTCACGGGACTCATACATATCCGAGAGGGACACCTGCCTGTATGAGACCATTCCGTCCTCCACCGACAGGGCCGTTCCCATGTAGACATCGAAATGATCGAGCAAGACCCCCTTTCCGTACCTGTTGAACTCGGAATAGGATGTCACAACGACATCCCCGGGGGAGACCCCGTCCGCAGGGGATGTGTCGTATCCTCCCGAGGAATCGTAGAGGAGGGAGAGACCTATCACCCTGCGGGAGCTGTCCTGGGTGTACACCCCATAGATCATGTTGTCGAAGGCTCCCACATGATAGGTAGTGTCCCCGTTCCTCAGGATCTCGCATATGACCCTGCCCTTTGTGAGCTGCTCCACGCAGTAGCCTACGAACTCCGCATCCTCCAGACCGGAGATGTCACCGAATGTCAGCGTATACAGCTCATCCTCGGCGAGGGAGGCGTACTCCACATCCCTGTCCTGACCGGAGTACCTGACGATGACCACGTCATCATACCCCTCGTGCTCCTCGAGTATGCTCAGGACAAGATACTGCACATCCCCTCCGAGGTCGATCTCCAGACCGATGAACTCGCCCTGACCGAATCCGGAGCGGACGGCGGAGACGCTGTCGGGATGGTCCTCCAGCAGGGAGCTGGAGAGGAGTTCCGCATAGGCGTCTATCCCGTTGAAGTACTGCTTCAGGATCACTCCCGTGTCGGTGACGTACAATGTATCGCCGTCATCGTTGTGATAGATGCCGCATTCATAGTCGATGCCGTTGAACGTCACGGTCTTAGAACCCATCCTCTCCGCCGATCCGATATCGAAACGGAGGACGTCGAGGAACTCCTCCGGAGTGATGTCGGTCTCCTCCGGGATGTCGTCGAAGTATTCGGTGAACTCCGTGTTCCCCTGTTCATCCATGTAGGTGAAGACGTATTCCAGACGCAGACTCTCGGTATCGTCGATTTCAGAGCCGATGACCTGGACCCATTCGATGTAATCCCCGATATACAGGCTGTTCCTGATTTGGAGGGTATGATCATCGTCCTCCTGGATGTAGATGTATGAGAACAGGAGGCACAGGGCAACGACCACCACGGTGACCGAAGCGACTGCGCCGTTCCTGCCAATCCCCTTGATCTTCATGGAAGATGGATGGGCGTGGATGGTTGATAATCCTGCCCGTCGACCGACCCGTTATAAAGCCACCCGCCGATGGTCACATATGGACATACGCGGCAAGATGACAAGGAACATGGGGGTGGCCGTCATCGCCACGATAGCGGTGGCGGCATGCCTCCTGTTCGCGTACCTCACCGTGCAGGACCCCGGGGACGGCCCCCAACTCAGGACCGTGGAGGAGATCGGGGACTACGTGGAATACGGACTCTGGTACGGTGATGACGAATACTCGTACATCAGGATAACCCTCATCTGCATCGAGGACGGCTTCGGCGAATACATGGTTGAGAGGAACGAGGTGTACACAGGCACCGTCAACGAGGAACTGGGTTTCATCGCCAAGATGACTGTAATGGACGCCTCCTGGAAAGAACCGGTCCGCCAGGAGTACCTCTGCACCATCGGAGGGGACATCCCCTGCGACGTGTACGAGGAGGACACGGGGACGTACCTCGTATCGGACGGACTGATCCTCAAGGGAGTGACGGACGACGGGACCTACATTGTGTTCTCCACATCCATGGCCGACGGAAGCGCCCCGGAGACCGTGTCATCCCGCAGCGGGATCATGCCCTACGACTACATCGCCATGCAGTACGAGAAGGACGGCACCACCTACACGATGATAGACGTCATCGATTCCGTGGACGTTGATACCGTGGATATCACCGTGATCACGTACATCCGGAATGCGGACGTAACAGACAAAATCGAATCGAAAGAGGAGTACGGTCTGGAGGAGTACATCGGATTCTACTTCATCCCGGATGAGGACAAGGCCGACTGGACCCCCGAGGGAAGGACGGTATGCCTCCCGTTGGCGTTCGGAAACGTCATGTGCGAAACCTACACTTACAACGGGGTCAGGATGTGGGCCGGCGTGGATGACGGATTCGTCTACCGCATGGACTACGGAGACATGACCATGACGCTGATCGGCACATCGCTCACATATGGACAGGCGTTCGAATTCGACAGATCCCCCGCCAACGACATAACCGACGGGTTCAGCGACACCCGGAGCACCATCCTCATCGAGACCGACAGCAACGGGGTGCACGGATTCGAATGCGACACCACGATCCGTCAGGTCGACGGGATGGAGGGCGGGATGGCCGATGTCACGGTCACCGACCTTCCGTGGATGGACGAGACCACCTTGACCATGGATGCGGAGGATCTGTCATCCAAGACGGACTTCACGGAACTGGGCAGGATATACGGCGTATCGGTCTCCGACACGGTGTTCGGGACCAAGCTCACCATCGTGGCATATGACGATGACGGTGATGCCTGGTTCTCCGAAATGGTGGATGTCTTCAGCGACATACGCTACTGCTACTTCGACGGTGAAAGGGCGGATGTGACCATGTGGTACCTCACCGACTCGGACGAGGTCCACAGCGACCGCACATGCCACGAACTCCTGCCCGGGGATGCGTTCATGTACCGCTGCGAGGACAGCAACGGGGATGTTTTCGAGGAACTGTACTGCGTATACTACGATAGCGGGATGCACTACGTCGCCACGGACTCCGACGGGTTCATCCTCATAGGCAGCCTCGATTCTGATAGTAAATACGTGGGCACGGAGACAGTGACCACCGCCTTCGGGGAACTGGAATGCAAGGTCTACGAGGTCCCCGGGAACTACGACATCGTCAGGAAGGTCTACATGGCGGACGGATTCGTCTGTCCCGTGTACTTCGAGTACACATACGACGACTACAGCCAGGAGGGAGAGCTCACCTACATTTCGACGATGTGAGCGTCGTGACAAACCTGCGTCCGGGATCACCCGGATGCACCCTTCCAAACATCCTTCGATACTTCTCATGGTGATAACGGATCCACAGGAAGATGCTCAGGGATGTGGGGACCGAAATCTTCGGGAATAACGAAAACGAACTCCGAAAACAATAGGTTGTCAGACCCGCCGGTGAATCCCGACGGGCCTGTTTTCAGTTTTTCAATCCTCAGTTCAGGACGTCGGACATGGCGTAGACGGTTCCCTTCTTCTGGGAGACCACCCACTTGGCGGCGAGGACTGCTCCTCCCACGAAGATCTCCCTGGAGTGGGCCTGGTGGCGGATCTCGATCCTCTCGGAGTTACCGATGAACATGACGGTGTGGTCACCGACGATGTCGCCTCCCCTGATGGCGTGGATTCCGATCTCCTTTCCGCGGGGACAGACTCCCTCGCGTCCGTAGACGAACTCCTTACCGCCCATGGCCTCGCTGATGATCTCGGCTGCAGTGACTGCGGTTCCGCTGGGTGCGTCCTTCTTCTGGTTGTGGTGGGCCTCGATGATCTCCACATCGTAGGCATCACCGAGGTACTTGGCGGCGTCCCTGATGAGCTTGAAGAAGACTCCGACTCCGATGGAGTAGTTGGAGGAGATGACGGCTGCCACGTTGTTCTTCTTGACGGCATCGGTGATATCGGCCTTCTGCTCGGCGGTGAGTCCGGTGGTTCCGATGATGAGATTGACGCCTGCGGATGCGGCGATGGGCGCGTTGACCGCGGTGGCAGGTGCGATGGTGAAGTCGATGAGGACGTCTGTCTTGGAATCCTTCAGGACCTGGG
>CALYUZ010000101.1 GCA_945492685.1 uncultured Methanomassiliicoccaceae archaeon
GCCACGAGGATGGTCATGTCCTTCTTCACCATGGCGTTGAGGTACTCCATCACATCGAGCTTGTACTTCATGTCCAGATGGGATGTGGGTTCATCGACCAGCATAAGCCTCGGCTCCTGGACGTAGGCCTTGGCGATCAGGACACGCTGCATCTCACCGGAGGACAGCATGTTCAGCTGCCTGTCCTGGAGATGGGCGACCCCGAACTTCTCCATGGCATCCATGACCGTGGACTCATCGTTCTCGGTCTCCCACCACACGTTCTTCAGGAACGGATAACGGCCCATCATCACCGTCTCATACACGGTGAGTCCGAAGCTCGTCCTGAGTTCGGCCGGAACGTTGGAGACAAGCTTCGCCACCTCCGACGGGGACTTCCTGAGGACGGATTCACCGTCTATCAGGATATCACCGGAGGACGGGTCATGCATCCTGTTGATGCACTTCATCATCGTCGACTTACCGCAGCCGTTGGGCCCTATCAGTCCGACCAGCATACCGGACGGTATCTGATAGGACACACCACGGACGGCATGGTAGCCATCATCGTAGTACTTGTGGAGGTCCCTGACCTCCAACAGAGGTGTGTCATCCATCGTACATCCTCCCCTTCTTGATCAGCAGATATGCGAACACAGGCGCACCTATCACCGTGGTGATCGCTCCGACGGGCAATTCCATGGGGGCCATGATCATCTTCGAGAAGAGATCCGCGGCTATCATCAACGCGGCACCCACGACCATCGATGCGGGCATGACCAGCCTGTGGTCACCTCCCAGCAGCATACGGCACAGATGGGGGACGACGAGTCCGACGAAACCGATTATTCCGACGAACGCGACACACACCGATGCCAGGACGGAGGCGAGGATGAGCATCCACCTGTTGAACCTCCTTACATCGAGACCCATCTGACGGGCCTGATCCTCTCCGAGGAGGACGAGGTTGAACTCCTTTGCCCATACCAACGGGACCAGGGACATGGCCAACGATGGGATGAGGACCAGTATCGCCTGGTCCCAACCGATGTTGGCGAAGGAGCCGAACAGCCATGACATCGCACTGTTGAGCTTGTCTCCGGCCATGCTGAGCATCAGTGTCTGCAACGCGGAGAACACCAATCCGACGATGACTCCTGCCAGAACGTAGTTGATCGAGGACCCACCGGACTTCTCCGCCAGGAGCATGGTGCATCCGAAGGCCACGAGACCTCCGACCATGGCCACGATGGGTGTTGCGTACGTCACACTGTCCAAAAGCCCGAAGAAGGTGAAGTTGAAAGCGATGGTCGAAACGGCTGCCACACCGGCTCCTGCGGACACACCCATGATGTAAGGATCCACCATCGGGTTCCTGATTATCGCCTGATAGATGGAACCGGAGATGGACAGACCGACGCCAACAGCCAATGTGGCGACGGCCCTGGAACCCCTGGAATCGAAGACTATGGTCTCATCATATGACAGCTGGCCTCCGGATATCGTATTCGAGAGACCTGAACCGAAGTACGACAGGGCCTCTGTGAAGGAATATGATCCGGATGGTCCGAACATGAGGCTTGCCACGAACAGGACGAAGGTGATGACGAGACCGATGCACAGGACCATCACGAGACGGCGCTTGTTCCTCCTGACCTTGGATCCGCCGACAGCCTTGTTCATCTCACCTATCCTGCCCCTGATGTATGAGATCGGAGGCATCCCCTTAGACCTCTTGATCCAGAGAAGGGTGATGGCGATGATGATGAGGATGATCAGTACGACCGCGAGGACGACGACGGATGCATCGATGCCACCGGAAGACCCGGGTTGGGAGATGAAGATCTCTCCCGCATAGGCGAACACACCTCCGTCGGTTCCGTTGTACAGAATTCCGTCGATGAAGACGGGTGATGACATGGTATACTGGTCTATCTCGGAGGGGCGCTGGACCTGTCCGATTATGTCGCCGTCCAAATTGAAGACGAAGACCTTCCCGGGATTGTCGTACTGGGATGCATAGAGCGATGAACCGTTCACCAGGATCAGCGGTGCCTTGAAGCTGCCGTCGATCTCCTTTAGGAGCTCGTACTCCCCCGTCACGGAGATACGGAACAATCCGTTGTAATCGAGTCCGTAGACCCCTTCGAAACCCTCTCCGTCATAGGGCAGGAGATAGGTGGAACAAAGGCCGGGCTCGGAATTCTTGAAGAGCAGCTCGAATCCGGAGGATGTGATCCTGTAGGCGGAAACCCCTCCGTTCAACGTGTTCATGCCCTTCCCATCTGAATAGGAGAGGAACATCACATCATCGACGAAGACGACGGGATCGGCGGCACCGTAGGTCCTGGTCACGCCTCCGCTGATCTCCTCGACGGAATGGACGAGGACAGAGTCGATCAACTCGCCGGTGACCTGGTCGAATGCGTAAAGCACTCCGTCCAGGGCACCGCAGTACACCACACCGTCATGGACGGTGGGTGATGTGAAATAGACACGTCCCCCGACCTCGGACTTCCATATGATGTTCAGGTCCAGATCGACGCAGTAGACATTCCCATCGGATGCCCCGAAGTAGAGGACACCCGAATCATAGACTATGGATGCGGGACCGGTGGAATAGACGGAACCGTTGAGATCGTGTGACGGTCTGGTAGGGACCTCCAATGTCCTGACCCCATCCATATCCCCATCCAACGGTATGCTGTAGAGTACACCCTCGGTAGCGGGAAGGTAGATGCGGTCACCGATGATGGCACCTGTGGCGGTCTCGTATCCGGCTCCGCGGTTGTACTCGAAGGACCAAAGCTCCTTCCCGGTGAAACGGTCGTAGCAGTGGAGGGCGGGTGAACTCATGGATGATGTGTATCCTCCTCCGGCCACCACGTAGGCATGGGGCCCCTCGACGAGAACCGTCGCACAGACATAGTTGGAACTGCCGTATGAATGGGTCCATACCACATGTCCGTCCCCGGATGCCTCTCCGGATGTCTGATATCCTGTGGATTCCGCATCACCGCGGACCATGGTCCAGGATGATCTGTAATCGGGGGTCTCCGTGGGGACCACACCTTCCGGATAGAACCCGATCGCAATGGATCCCGCGACACGTTCCGAGGACGGATCGAAGGATGAGGTACGGTCGACCCATGATGAATCCTGCCATTCATAGTAACGCCAGGATGAGGAGATGTCTCCGATGGTTACCTCACGCTTCCCGTCCACGGAGATGCCATCCGCGAATGATATCGTATGATCGTTTCCGGACAGAGCCCTTTCCAGAACCTGTCCGCAGGTCCCGTCGGTGATCTCCGTCCACTCCGTGCATCCGTTGCCCATGTCGACGAGAACGTATCCTCCTGTCGACCCATCGGATCCGGATGCCTCCATGATGACCGAGAATGATAGTAATGTGATGATCGCCAACGCGACCGCTTTGAAGGATGTTCTCAGATGGATCCCTCCTTGGAGATCGTCAGATAGTCCCTGTACTCGTCACCGATGAACATCGGGACCTGGATCCCGTCATCGAATGCGCTTCCCTGCAGGATCCTGGCGAATAGCTCCGTTATCTGTGCCACACGGGGCCCGGGACGCGATGCGAGGTCCGCGGCGTCACCCGTCAGCAGGAATATGTTTCCGTTCTTGAACGCGGACGTTCCGCGCCATTCGGAGGACATGGACGCCAGCATGGAATCGTAATCCCCCTGTGTGGCCGAGTAATCACTCGAAACCACGACGATATACTCGGGATCGTTCTTCAGGATGGTCTCGGCGTTGACCTGGACCCATCCGCTCTCGCCCGAGTAGATGTTTGTGACAGTTATTCCGGACATCACGTCCGAGATGTATGTGTCGGAACCCGACACCCATGGCGATTTCATGGCCGAGAGGGACACCATGACCCTCTTGTTCCATACACCTTCTCCGCCTGCGACCTTCTCCTGGACCTGGAACATCTGGTCCTGCAGTTCGGAGATCAGGGCATTGGTCTCAGCCTGGGTTCCCAGGACAACGCCGGCCATGAACAGATTGTCCAGGACTGTGGAGACATCCTCTCCTCCGGACATGACCACGACGTCGATGTCGTGAGAACGGAGCTTGGATGCCAATTGAAGGTGGGAGTTCTGCGAACCGATGCACACGACAAGGTCCGGATCCTCCTTCAGGATGCTCTCATAGCTGGGATTGGTGAATCCCCCGACCTCGGCGATGCTCCCCGATGCACGACGGTCCGCTATCTCAACGGGATAGTTGCTGTAGATGTCCGTTCCTATGATCAGGTCGGTGCCTCCCGCGGCGCAGACGGTCTCCGTGCATGAGGGGGCTATCGTTATGACCCTCTTGGGGACGGTGATGCCGTAGATAGGGTGCCCGGTGACATCCACACCCGGCGAAGGGAGCGAATCCTCCGAGCAGAATCCCCAGCAGGATATGGACGAATGGCCCATGGTGACCGTGGAGATATCGTCGACCCGACTCCATTCGTCGTCACCGAAATAGACCTCGAAGAA
>CALYUZ010000102.1 GCA_945492685.1 uncultured Methanomassiliicoccaceae archaeon
AAGACGACACCGATGACGGCGGCGTTGGCGTAGGTGGTCCATGCGCTCAGGAAGAGCACGAGAAGCCAGACGGCTGCGAAGAGCCTGGTGCAGGAGCGCTCCTTCTTGAAGAAGGCGTAGAACTCGTAGATCGCCAGGCAGATGGGGAGCCAGATTGTGAGCCACCCGTAGTAGGCGGCGACGTTGGACATGGACACGTGACCGGAGGCCAGGGATGCCATGATGGAGCTGCTGTAGACGCTGTTGCCGCTGACGAAGGCGGTGAACAGGTCGGGCACCGCGAAGTAGAGGACCGCCAGGAAGGCGATGAACACGACGACGAGTGCGGGGATGGTGACGACCCAGGGCTTGGACTGCACTGCCTTGAACAGGAATCCGAAGACGATGGCGACGACCGTGATGAGGAGGGGTCCGGAGAAGACCGCATCCCAGAGACCGGCGGGCACGTAGTAGAGTGCCGCGACGACGACACCGACCAGCATCGCGACGGAATAAGCGACGAGGGCGGTTGTGACGTCCCTTCCCTTGAAGCGGTCCACGAGGAGCTGGGCGACCATCGCGACGATGAGGAGGACCAGCAGGATGCGGAATCCGTTCCAGGTGAGGGCGGCCAGGGCGAGGAACACTCCGGCCAGTACTGCGTTGATGTAGACGGGTTTGCGGGACTCGCCCTCGGCATCCATTGCCTTGACCATCTTGACGAGGAACAGGGACATGAACGCGACGAGGAAGGCCGCAAGTGCGTACTCGGTTCCGCTGGAGAACACGGAAGTGGAGATGGGCAGGGCGAGGAACGCGAAAACGAGCGCTGCGACGACTCCGGCCTTCTTTCCGTAGAGCTCCCTTGCAACGAGGAACACGGGGACGCAGGTGAGGGCACCGATGATGGGGTTGAGCACACCGATACCGGCTGAGGCTGCGGCGGTGGTTCCCATGCCCGCTGCGGAGAGGATCATGGCGACGATTGCGGCCAGGAAGTCCATCAGGGGCGGGTAGACCATGAGTCCGCCGGCAGGGTAGTTAACGGCAGCATCCGTAAGGGAATAGTTGCCGTTGAGGATACTTTCGATCACATGCAGGTGATACTGAGCACTCGATCCGCCCGACAGCGCGAAGTCGCCATCCGCGGAGAGACCGAACGCGAACACCGTCCTTAGCAGGAATGCCACTATGACGATGACGCCTAGGGAGAGTGCACACCAGTGGTTCTTCAACCACCCTTTGTCGCTTTTCTCGCGACTGCCCCCTGTATCGTTGGGGGCGGCTGACTCTTTTCCGAATTTACGCATTCTACAAGTCTCCGTCTATAGAATGCGCGTCCATACTCGGACTCGTATAAAAAGCTTCATGGCTCTCGCTTACTAATAATATAAGAGAGAAGGGGGAGGGATCCCCTGGCCCTACAGACCTGTATCAGAGCACGGTACGTATGTCCTCAGCGAAGGACATTGCCGATGCACGGGGGTCCTCGGAACCGTATATCGCACGGCCGACGATGGCGTATGTCGCCCCTGCGGCGATGGCATCGGATGCCTTTCCGCCCTGTGCGCCGACACCGGGGGACAGGATCTTCCTGTCACCGACGACCTCGCGGATGGCCCTTATCCTGTCGGGACGGGTGGCGGGTGCGATGAACCCGCTGACGCCGCATTCGACGCCGAGGCGTGCCATCTCCTCCGCATGCTGGGCGGTGAACATCTTGGCCCCGGGATGGCTCATCTCGGTGACGGCGTATATCTCCGCCCCTCCGGATGCCTCCACCGCGGCCCTCAGGGAATCATCTCCCGTGAACGCGTGCACGATAACAGCGGATGCCCCCCTGGAGACGGCGTTCTCCACGATCAGCCTGACGGTGTTGGGGATGTCCGCGACCTTGAAGTCGCATATGACCTCCGTCATCTCCGACAACCTCGTGATCATCTGCGGTCCCTCGGAGAGGACCAGCGGCCAGTTTATCTTGATGGCGTCCACGATGTCCCCCACGGACCTTGCGACGGCCAGGGCCTTCTCCCCGTCCGTCTCGTCCAATGCGAGCACGAGCCTGCTGTCGGATCTCATGCGGCTCCAATCCACCCTCACCTTATTAACCCCTCGCACAATGGAAGGGGCATGCTCAAGAAGATGGAATGCGGCTCGCTGTGCACAGGCCCCGTGGCCGAGGGATGCGAGCACTGCATCAACGGATCCAAGATGGTCCTGCTCGTGACCGGCAAATGCGGATGGGGCTGCTTCTACTGCCCCGTGTCCCTGGAGAAGAAGGGGCTGGACGTCATCTACGCCAACGAGGGCAGGGTGACCGTCGACGACGAGATCATCTCGGAGGCCGAATCAATGGACGCCACCGGGACGGGGATCACGGGAGGCGACCCATTGGTGGTCCTCGACCGCACCGTCCACATGATCGAGCTCTTGAAGGACAGGTTCGGACCGGAGCACCACATCCATCTGTACACGGCCACCATCGACCCCGAGAAGGTGGCAAGGTTGGAGGCGGCCGGTCTGGACGAGATCCGCTTCCATCCACCCGTATCCATGTGGACAAGAATGCAGGAGACTAAGCTCGCGGAGATCGTCTCGTCCACGAAGATGGATGTTGGGATCGAGGTCCCTGCGATACCCGGAAAGGAGGCTGAACTCAACGCGCTGATCTCCTACGCCACATCCATCGGAGTGAAGTTCGTCAACCTCAACGAGCTGGAGTTCTCCGAGAGCAACTGGAGCATGATGGAGGAACAGGGATACCAGGTGAGGGACGACGTCTCATCCGCGATCCTCGGTTCCGAGGAGACCGCCAGGAAGGTCATGAAGGCGAACAGGAAGGCGAACATCCACTTCTGCTCGTCATCCTTCAAGGACGGTGTCCAACTCCGCAGGAGGCTCATCCGCAGGGCGGAGCACATCTGCACCGACTACCAGGCCATCACCGACGACGGGACCCTGGTCAGGGGATACGTCTACACGAAGGATGTCGGAGCGACCATGGACAGACTGAGGAGCCTCGGCGTGGAGGACGCGATGATGGCGACCCTCGACGGCAAGGTGGAGGTCGCACCCTGGATACTTGAGGAGATATCAACATCGTTGGACGAGAAGTGCTACATCTCCGAACAGTACCCCACGGCCGACGGACTCGAGGTCGAGAGGACCCCGCTCAACTGAACCGGAGGACCATCCTCCGGCACCTTTTTCCAACATAGCCAGACATCGAAAAAACAGAATCTGGAAAGGGTTTGGGTAAGGGGTTTAGGGTCTGTCCCCAACCGTACGATGGTTGACCGTAGGGGGTCCGATCAGTCGACGCTGATGCTCTGGATCTCGTGGTGTCTGTTCACGATGTCCCTGGCAATGCGCAGGTTCTTTCCGGCTTTCCCGATCGCGCGGCCCTTGAGCTTGGGGTCCACTGTGACGGTTGCGTGAGTGATGTTTCCGCGCTGCTCGATAACGACCTTCTGAGGATTGTAGATGTGGAAGACGTTCTTCACGAACTGCTCGGGATCCTCGGAGTACTCGACGACCTGGATGTTCTTCCCGGTCTTGTCCTTGAGCTTGATCACGTGCTCTCCTTTCTTTCCGACAGCGATGTTTCCCTGTCCCTTCTCGACAACGAACACGAGTTTGTCCTCAGTGTCCATACAATCGATGGCGTTCGCCTTGGTGATCTGCTCGAACAGAGAGATGTACCTGAGCGTATCCTCGGTAAGTACGATATCTGCGGACATGTTCCTCACAGCGTTAAGATGTTGGAGCTACCTTTGTCGATGATCACAAGGGCAGAAACGGAGAAGGGTTTTCCACAGAGTGCACCGAGCTCCATGTTGTTGCCGTCGTACACGTGTACCTTCACTCCGATATCTCCCTTAAGCTCTGCGCTGGGGCAGTTCCTGGCGAGGATGACCATCTGGGCCTTTCCGTCCTTGACTGCCTTGGTTGTCTGATCTACTCCGAACTCCACTTTTCCGGTGGAGATTGCAGATTTCAATGCTCTGCCGATGTCGATTTTCTCATCGCTCATTCTTTATCCCCCTTCTTGGGTGTGTAAATAAGGTTTACTGCACCGGTACCGAGTGTGACCGGCTGTCCGACGATGATGTTCTCGGTGACTCCCTCAAGGTGGTCGACCTCTCCTACCATCGCGGCGTGCAGAAGGTGCGCGGCTGTGATCTCGAAAGCTGCCCTGGCAAGGACCGAGGACTTCTTTCCGGACACTCCGTGCCTTCCGATGGCCTTTACGTAGCCATCATTGGTCATCAGGTCGGCAACAAGCATGATGTGCCTGATGTCGACGTCCAGACCTGCCTCTCCGAGAGTTCCCATCGCCTCGTGGATGATGGAGTTCCTGGCGGCCTCGATTCCGAGCACATCCGCCACCTCCAGGATGCTGTTCGTCATGACGTTGTCAGCATCCACACCCTCGACCTT
>CALYUZ010000103.1 GCA_945492685.1 uncultured Methanomassiliicoccaceae archaeon
TGGGTTTATAATGTTTGTAATTTGGCTACACTTCAACGCAATCCTGACTTTTCATCGATTCAGAAAAGTAGTTCCCTCAGATCTCTGACGATACGGTGATCGCCGAAGGAGTCGTATCTGTGGGCACGGTCTATCAGGATCCCTTCCACTCCTCCAGCCTCGGCGGCGTACATGTCCTTGGGGGAATCGCCCACGAACACGGCATCCTCGGCACGGACATCGTGGAAGTCCAACGCCTTGAACACGCACTCCGGATCGGGCTTGTGTCTCGCAACATCCTCCGCACCAATGATCAGATCGAAGTATCCGTCCAGTCCGAAGGACTCCAGAAGCGCTCTCGCCCTCCTGCCGCCCATACGGGTGGCAATGCACATGGGGATGCCCATGTCACGGATGCCCTTCAGCACCTCCTCAGTCTCCGGGAAGGGCGCGACGTTCGAGTCGAAGGTTCCCTGCGCCTCCCTCATGAAGTCCGAGACGAACCTGTCGTACGGGACCCCGCCATGTCCGACCTCACCGTATGTGGCCTCCAGGCTCTGGTTCACGTAGGCGTCCAGGCGGGATGCGTCGTAGCTGAATCCCAGTCTGTCGAATGTGCCCATATAGCACATCTTCTCCGCGTGGGTGGAGTCCATGAGCGTTCCGTCGAGATCGAAGATGAAGAGTTTCCACATCGGAGAGTCCATCGTGTTCTCCGATATCACCCTTGCCTCCCTCTATATACCGAAGGACGGATTGGGGGGCATGGGTCTGGAGCTCGACATACTCAACGGAATCCATGGGATGTCATCCCCGGTCATGGATTCGGTGATGCAGGCGACCGCCTACGTGACCGCCCATGGTGCGATATGGGTGCTGTTGTCATGTATTCTGATATGTACAAGGAGGTACCGTTATGCCGGTGTGGCGATGCTCGTGTGCATGTTCGTGGGGGAGATCCTCTGCGACGGTGTTCTCAAACCCATGATATGCAGGGAAAGGCCTGTGGATCTCGCGGACTTCGAACTGTTGGTGGAACCGCCCTCGAGCTATTCCTTCCCATCCGGCCACAGTGTCGTCGCATTCTCGGCCGCCACGGCCCTGTTCCTCTTCCATAGGAGGGAGGGTATCGTCCTGATGCTCTGCGCATCGTTCGTTGCATTCTCCAGGTTGTACCTGTTCGTCCATTGGCCGACGGATGTTGTCGCCGGAGCCCTCATCGGGATGATCGTATCCGTACTGATGGTATGGTTCCTGAGACGTTACATACCGTTCTTCCGTGAGGGGGATACGGGTGATGCCGTCCGATGAACCGAAAATGGCGCCTTGAGGGGTCAGTATAAAAATCTATCTGGAGAAGCCGGATGTTGCCTGTGACGATTCCCGAATCACCGTCACAATGCTTTCCTAATGGCATGCATGGCTCGATGATAAGGGTTTCGAAGACCCCGAGGGTAGAGTTTTTATGTGAATCTGGAATAGAAAAAATCCATGATGACCGACATCGAAATCGCAGAGTCTGCGAATGTCAAACCGATCAAGGAGATCGCCGCCAAAGTAGGCCTCTCCGAGGACGACATCAGCCCCTATGGGAAGTACGTCGCCAAGGTCCCCCTCAACAGCCTCGATGGGCTGAAGGACAAGAAGGACGGAAAGCTCGTCATGGTCACCGCCATCACACCCACCCCCGCAGGTGAGGGAAAGACGGTCACGACCATCGGACTCATCCAGGGACTCGGACGTCTCGGCAAGAACGTGGTCGGAGCCCTCAGGGAGCCCTCGATCGGACCCACCTTCGGAATCAAGGGAGGGGCGACCGGAGGAGGTTATTCCCAGGTCTATCCCATGTGGGACATCGATCTCCACTTCACCGGGGACATCCACGCGGTAACCGCCGCACACAACCTGCTGTCCGCCATCATCGACAACGAGCTCGTCAGAGACAATGAGCTGAACATCGACCCCACCAGGATCGTCCTGAAGAAGGCCATGGACATCAACGCCCGCGAGCTCAGGAACATCGTCACCGGACTCGGACGCGACAGGATCCTCGGAGGTGTGCCCCACGAGATGGGATTCCTCATCACATCCGCATCCGAGATCTCCGCCATCCTGGCCCTCGCCACCGACAGGGAGGACCTCCGCGCAAGGCTCGAGAGGATGGTCGTCGCATACACCTATGACAACAAGCCCGTCACCGTCAAGGACCTCAAGTGCGTCGGAGCCATGATGGTCCTTCTGAAGGACGCGGTCAACCCCAACCTGGTCCAGACCCTGGAGGGACAGCCCGTCTTCGTCCACGGATTCCCCTTCGCCAACATCGCCCACGGAACCAACAGCATCCTCGCCACCAAGGCAGCCCTCAAGCTCGGGGACTATGTCATCACCGAGGCCGGATTCGCATCGGACCTCGGAGGGGAGAAGTTCATGGACATCGTCTGCAGGCAGTCCGGAATGAGTCCCGATTGCGTCGTCATCGTCGCATCCATCAGGGCGCTCATGACCCACGGAGGAGGCGTCCTCGACGACGAGTCCACACTCACGCTCGAGACCCTGGAGAAGGGACTGTGCAACCTTGACAAGCACATCGAGAACATGACCATGTACGGTGTCCCCATCGTCGTGTCCATCAACCACTTCGCATCCGACTCCCAGGAGGAGATGGACCTGGTCCGTGACCACTGCAAGGAGAAGGGTGTCAGGGTCGCGTTCTCCGATGCGTTCATCAAGGGAGGGGAGGGAGCCGAGGAGCTCGCCAAGACCGTTCTGGATGCACTCGAGAACGACAAGAAGGACTTCCACTTCCTCTACGACCTGGACAAGTCCATCAAGGAGAAGATCGAGACCGTCGCCACCAAGATCTACGGAGCCGACGGTGTGACCTACTCCGCAGCCGCGGACAAGGCCATCGCCGGAATGGAGGCCGACGGATACGGGAAGCTGCCCGTGTGCATCGCGAAGACACAGGCATCCCTCACCGACGATTCCAAGAAGAAGGGAGCACCCAAGGGATGGATCCTCAACGTCAGGGAGGTCCAGCTCTCCGCCGGTGCCGGATTCGTCGTCCCCGTCTGCGGAACCCTCACCCTCATGCCCGGACTCCCCAAGGTGCCCGCCGCGATGAGGATGGATCTGCTTCCCGACGGAAGGATCGTAGGTCTCAAGTGATCGCTTTCAATCGGGGTCTCCGGACCCCCAAAACCTTTTCATTTTCTCGAGAAGTCATTCGAATGCGCTTGCATAGCGTACAATCCGTTTTTTCAGAGATCACCCGTATCCGAGTGAGAATCATCTCTTATCCGACTGGACGTTGCTCTTGCCTTCGGCCATGTCGTACCAGCGGTCGGATTCCTCCTTGTCCACCGGGACACCGTCTCCGAGCCTGTACATGTTTCCCAGAAGGATCTGGGCACCGGTGTGCCTGTTTATCGCCGCGCACACGAGGTAGTCCACCGCCTTGTCGATGTCCTTCTCGACACCGCAGCCGGTCTTGTAGAACTGTCCGAGGACGAACTGCGCATCGGAATGGCCGCCCTCCGCTGCCATCTTCAGCCACCTGAAGGATTCCTCCAGGTTGCGGGGGACGGTGTCGTTGCGGAAGTAGATCAGACCGAGTTCATATTGGGCCCTGACATCCTTGGCCTCGGCCGCCCTCTCGAAGAGCATCTTGGCCCTGACGATGTCCTTGTTGACGCCTAGTCCGACCTGGTAGATCTTTCCCAGGAAATAAGCGGCGTTCAGGTTGTCCTGAAGGTAGGCCTTCTCGAACCATGTCCTGGCGGCCTTGTAGTCCTTCGGAACCCCTTGCCCTCTGGCGTACATGAGTCCGAGGAAGTACTCCGCCTCCGGATCTCCCAGCCTGGATTCCCTGACGAACGTGGAGTAGGCATCGGAATAGGCCTTCTCGTTCTTGTTGCGGATGACGAATTTAGCCCATTCCATGGGCTCCATCGTCTCGGGGCTGGGTTTCATCGACGATGAATCGGAATGCCCGTAATAAGGGTATCGTCATCAACGTCGTGGATTCCGGACGGAGGTTGGAGCATCAGACCCAACCCTCCAATATGTCTGATATCAGACATCCATCGGAACGGAGTATTGTCCGGGTGTCCTCCGACAACATCGCTGGACGCTGGGTAACCCCTTTATATCGCGCGCGCATCGCAGACTGGTATGTCCCAAAACAACGTATCTGAGGAGGGCCACTACATGCCGGCCCGCAGGTTCCTCGACTGTTCATCCACCGATTACGATCCGGTGAAGGCGGCCAAATCTGCCGAAGAAGGGGCTGCGAACGGCGATCCGGACGCACAGTACCTCCATGCATTGTTCATGTACAACGGTGCAGGCGGTGTGGCTCAGGACAGGAAGACCGCCGAGGAGACGTTCAGTCTTGCCATGTCCGGCGGTTCCAGGGAGGCCACCATCGTCTC
>CALYUZ010000104.1 GCA_945492685.1 uncultured Methanomassiliicoccaceae archaeon
CCACAGGGTCCTGCGGTCCGCTGGGTTCCCCGGGCACGGCGGGTTCTACCGGTGTTTCGGGTGTGGTCGGTGTCTCAGGGGCGGTAGGTTCTGCCGGTGTTTCGGGTTCCGCAGGTTCCTGGGGATCGTCGGGCCTCTCCGAAGGCTGCTCCGCGGGAGGGATCTCGGGAGCCTCCGTCCAGACGGCGTAGAGGGCGAGGTTCGATGTCAGGTCTACCGAATCCCCGTTACGATATGCGATACTCTCAGACGTCCTTGACTTGGACCATCCGGAGAACACCATTCCCTCCTCATCACCCGGATCCAGGAAGATGATCACAGGAGTGTCGGCACGGTGGTCCCTTACAGTGGTGTCATCACCGACATGATAGGTGACGGAGACCTTCTTCACAGTCTTCCAATATGCGTTGAACTCCATGTCCCCTGTGACGGTGGTCGAGTCGCCCTTCGTCAGGATGGTGCTTCCCGATTTCCAGTACAGGAAGTCGAACCAATCCCTCTCGGGATCGTCCAGTTCCACGGTGAACGTGCGTCCGTCGTAGACATCATACGTCCTGATTACGACGGATTCGCTGATGAACGAGACCTGCCTGACCGCCCTGTCATCGAATACGGGTGTCAGTGTGACGTCATCCAGCATGTTGATCCTGTATCCGGCAGAGACGGGTGAATCCACACCCTCAAGGCTCCATCCGGTGAAGATCTCCCCATCCTCTTCGTCAGGTCTGACATCGGATACGGTGATGTCGCGTCCGTTCCCCTGCTGTTCGGTGGATATCACCGTCCCGTCCTTCTGCGTGTATGAGAGTGTATGGTATGCGGTGGGCGTCCAGAGACTGTATGCGGTATGGGCGGAGAACTCCGAGATCATGGCGGTGGATCCGAGGACCTCGCTGCCGACCCTCCATCCCGTGTGCTCGTATCCGTCCACATCGGGAAGCTTGGGATATGCGTCACCGAAGGTGTAGGTCAGCGAGGTGGCCAATCCGGAGATGTCTATGATGGAGGGCAGGTCCGTGTGTACAAGGACGGCTTCCGTGGTGTTGAACACCGGCAGGGGGTATATGTCGTCCCCCATCGTCCTCATGCTCCAGGCGTTGATCGAATCGACCTCTCCCGTTATCCCCGCTATCACCCATGTGGTCGCGGAGATGTCCCCCAACTCGACTGTGGGCAGGGCGAAGCTCTCACCGGATTTTGCGGGCATGTCATCCAATCCGAGTCCCTCCGGGAAGTGGACGGTGCGGTAGTAAGTACCGGAGATGTAGTCCTTCTCGGCTTCCAACGTGAACCTGTTGATGGTCGCATAGGATTCGTAGGAGATGTCGTTCTCCACCTCGTTGCCCTCCATGTCGAACAGGGTTATCCTGGAGTTCACCTCGCTGTCAACGTAGTAGGTGGTCGCGTTCCCCCAGGGAGCGTTGCGGTACATGGAGCCATCCTCGATCCATATCTTGGGAATGTCGGGGAGGCAGTATGTCTGCCCCACATCGAGGATCTGCCTCTGGATGTTGGTTCCCTGGAAGGCCGTGGGAGATGTGTAAGTCAATCCCCTCATGTCCATCAGTCTGAGTCCTGTGCATCC
Source organism: uncultured Methanomassiliicoccaceae archaeon (assembly GCA_945492685.1). GTDB lineage: Archaea > Thermoplasmatota > Thermoplasmata > Methanomassiliicoccales > Methanomethylophilaceae > Methanoprimaticola. The sequence goes on from CALYUZ010000104.1 coordinate 1,586, forward strand.
GTAGAAGACCCCGTTCCCTATGGATGTCAGCGATGTGTTGTACGTGGGGATCTTCTGCAGGGACCTGCAGTCCTTGAACGCGTAGTCCCCGATCGATGTGAGATTGGGTCCGACGCTCAGATAGAAGATGCAGGTGCCCTCGAATGCGTGGGCCCCGATCTTGGTCAGATACGTTCCAGACATGGAGTTCAGGTTCGTGCATCCGGCGAATGCGTAGTCCCCCACGGAGCCGACGCTCTTGTCGAAAATGACCTCCTTGATCTTGGTGCAGTCCTTGAACGCATTCGCCTTCACGTTGCAGTGCGCGATGAAGATGTACTCGCTCGGCACGCTGGCGTTCGTGTAGGTGACGCTTCCGCAGTCGGTGATCACGTAGAAGTCGGTGGTGAGATGACGGACGGTGGTTCCCTGCACATAGGTGGTGTCCCCGTCCGATTCCCCGTAATCGGCCATCGCGAACAGTGCTGTCACGGTCAACAGCACAACGGCGACGGCAGTCAGTGTCTTGTTCATGCTATCACTCGTGCGGCCCGTCGGAACGGTCCGCGGAAGGTGAGTTGCAGTGGGAATATTTTATGGAACACCGATGATTTACATTTTATATTCGATAAAAATGCACTTAACGGATATTACAGAAGGAAGGGGTTCCGGACCCCTCCGACTGGGATCCGGTGATTGGGAAGGGGTCACTCGAGGGTGGCCTTCTGGTAGAGCGACCTGTCGGCACCCACGGGGATGGTGGCGTCGAAACCGACCTTCCAAGTGGTCTTGCCGTGGGAGCTGGGATCCAATGAGGAACCTGCCGCTCCGGGGATCCTCAGTATCTTGTCCCCCTGCATCCTGGTGGCGACCGCCCACTCCACCTGTCTGTCGTCGAAGATGTCGATGTCGTCGTCCACGATGATGACGTTCTTCATGGAAGGATGTCCGGTGAACGCTGCCATGATGGCGTTCACACCGTCACCCTCCTTGTTCTTCTTGATGGAGACCACTCCGTTCAGCCAGCAGCATCCTCCCTCGGTGAGCCTTACGTTCTTCACCCTGGGGACGGCCTGCCTGACGGTCTTGAGGATCATGGGCTCCCTGGGGAGTCCCATCAGCATGTAGTGCTCGTTGCCTCCGGGCAGGAGGAGGTGGAACACGGGATCGTCGCATGTCCAGACCTTGTCCACTGCGATGACGGGCTGCTGTCTCTCGAAGTCGTACGTCCCGGTGATGTCGACGAAGGGACCCTCGGTGGTCTGTTCGAATGTGATCCTTCCTTCGAGCACATAGTCGGTGTCCGCGGGGACGATGATTCCGTTGTCGCATTTACCCACTCTGAGGGGATGTCCGTGGCCCTTCAGGCACATGGCGGATGCGACCTCGAGCTCATCCGCACCGAAGTCCATTGATGTCGCGGCTGCGAGCAGGACCTCGGCCCTGGCACCGACGCAGATGGCGATCTTCAGCTCCTCTCCGTTCTCCTTTGCCATGTTGTACAGGGTGAAGGTGTGCCTGGGGACCAGTCTGATCGCGATGTGGCCGGAGTCCATGATCATCATCCTGTGGAACGACACGTTCCTCTTGCCGGCATACTCGGTTACGACGATGCCCGATGTGATGTAGCGTCCTCCGTCCTCGGGGAAGTACTTGGGGATGGGGAGCTTCATGAGATCGACGGGCAGGGAGTTCCTCCTGAACTCGGGGTCATCGACGAGTTCGCACTGTTTGGGTGAGGTTATGGCATCGAGCAGATGCTCCACGATGCCCTCCTTGGGGACGTTGAGGGCCGCGGCGGTCTTTTCCCTTGTGGAGAACAGGTTTCCCGCGGCTTTTCCGCCGTTGAGGTCCTCGAAGACGACGGTGGCATCCTGGTCTTTCATGAGGGCCTTCGTGACATCGCGGGTGTCGCTTTCCACACGTCCCCCGATGGTTACGATCTCTCCGAAGAGCGATTCCTTGACTGACATGCCTTCGCGATGGGGGTCGACCGATATAATAGTAGAGATGTCAGTATTCACGAATGGTATGGCGGATATCGCCAGGTAACATCTGAGATGGAAAACTCTGCGAGTGTTACATCCTATATGACGAAGGGAGTTCTGGGAGTACAATCGGTGATGAGTAACGTCGGAGGTCTCTTTACCGATCACCCGTGATACGGGCATCTCCCTTTCAGACATTGCACGTTCCTGTCGTGGAATGTGCACATCACCCTATCGGGGACCTCCAGACTTATGCCGTGTTTCTCCTCGATGTATTCAGTTGCCGTCAGCAGAGCGGTGAACCCGTCGCGCTTGCAGCATCTCGGTCCGCCGAGGGATGCGATCCTTTCCAGGCATCTCGATGTGAGCATCATGCACTCTCTCCAGGGCTCCTCGGACAGGGGTGTCGTTCCGGTTATGATGCTGTAGGCCATCCCGCAGCTGATGGCGGCTCCGCATGTCCCCCACAGGCCGCAGACCGATCCCGGGACGTTCCTTCCGCGGTTCTCCATCTCCTTCAATGCCGATGGCAGATCGAAACCGTCGACACAGTTGGAGTACGCGGTCAGTAAAGCGGAACCTATCAGGACATGATGTTCGGGACCGTGCATGTGGACATCCGGCGAGGACATCAGCATGACGGCGATGGATATAGGATCCTTCGAATCGCTTCCGAGGCACCTTTCCGCTATCGTCCCTATCCCGGCCTTGGAGTGGCATCCGTCGCATACGTAGTGACCTTTGGCGCATTCGGCGTTGCTCATGAAGATGCGTCCGCACATGTGGCAGGTCATCATCCTCTGCTCCCTGT
>CALYUZ010000105.1 GCA_945492685.1 uncultured Methanomassiliicoccaceae archaeon
CGGGTGAGCTCGGAAAGATCGATCAGGGCGGAGGAGGAACCATCGCCTCGGAGATCTCCGTGCACAACATCGACACCGTGGACTTCGGAGTCCCCGTGCTTTCGATGCACGCGCCCATCGAGGTCACCTCCAAGGCGGACATCTACATGATGTACAAGGCCGTCCTGGCGGTGTACAACAGCAGCAAGCCCAAGGACTTCTGATCCAAACAGGGGGTGGATAACCCCCATCCCATTGCTGTTCCGTGGACTACCGGTTCAGAGGGACTTCACGGAGCAGCTCTTTTTCCTGAAAGTTACCGACAGTGCAACGGCTTCGTTCATCCCCGGTGCATCCATGTATCTGTTCTCACGCATCTGATCCAGACCTTCTTCCACGGCCGAATCGAGGTCGTTGCATGAATCCGGGCTCTCGACCTTGAACTCGAAGATGATGGCAGGGTTGTTTCCGTGTTTCTCGATCAGCAGGTCCATTCTACCCTCGCCACATTCCCTCTCGGTTATCGATGTGTATCCATGCAAGGTGAAAAGGTCGTGCAACCAGGTTTTGTATCTCACCTCTACACATCCATCGAAGTAAGATCCACTCATCATGAGTGTCTCCAGATCTTTCCGGACTGCTTCATCATCCTTTTTGATGATGTGTCTGAGCAGATTGATTGCCTTGGGGATGTTTATGCAGTATATGCGAGACATCAACGTGTCAAAGCTCATTCTCACTTCCAGATTGGGAATTGAGAGGACATACCGTCCGTCACGGTAATCGGGGGATGTGGTCATGGAGGGCAGTCGCAGGAGTCCGATATACACCTCTGGAAGGCCGTGAGGATCACTCCTCTTCAATCGCACTCTTCGATACCATCTCGGAGATGACGGATATGGCGAACACCAGACCGATCAGAGATGGGATGAGGCCGATTGCACCCACGGGAAAATCCAACAGATTGATCGTCCATATGCCGATCACTGAAAGAACCAAACAAACGGCGCATCTGTACTTGATGTCTATCTTCGATAACGAATTCAACATGATGTTGCAACCATCATCACCATTCTTTTTCCTATTTGTGATGGCAGAGTCCGACATTGGGCGACCATCCAGTTGATGAATCCGATCGAGTTCCCCGTTTATCTTTCGATTTATTCATTCTCGGGCAAGGTTCACTTCTTAACTACAAATATAGTGCTAAAATCTACAAATGCCACATTGAAAAATCTACAAATGCCATAATGGAAAACCTGTAAACATCGTATTGTTTGTTCTTCTGTGATCAATCGGGGCCATACCTTCCCGTTCCAGAGATATATCAGTTCACGGATTACGCTGCATGGACATCGCAACCCTCATCGATATGGCAGACAGGAACGATACTTCGGCATTGGCCGAGCTCGGAAGGATCTATCGCGAGGGCGATGGTGTCGATGTCGATATCGAAAAGGCTGTCAGTTATCTCAGGAGGGCGGCGGATACGGGTGATGCCGGTTCGGCCTCATCCCTGGGATACATGTATCTCACCGGGGACGGTGTGGATCCCGACAGGTCCGAGGCAGAGCGTTTCCTCACGATCGCAGCCGATTTGGGTAATCCCGTTGCCATGTGCAACCTCGGTGTCCTCTTTTCCGATTCCGATCCCGGGAGGTCCATGGACTGGTTCATGAAGGCCGCCGAAGCCGGAAGCGTCAGGGGGATGAAGAACATCGCCGCTGCATACTCCATCGGACAGGGCGTTCCCATGGACAAGAAAATCTCCGCCGAATGGTATTCCAAAGCTGCGGATGCAGGGGATATTGATTCCATGTGCGTCCTCGCATCCATGCTCCGCAACGGTGACGGTATCGATACAGACAAGGTCAAGGCTGCGGAACTATACAGGAAGGCTGCGGATACGGGTGATATGGGCGCACAGTACGACCTCGCCTTCATGCTCGATTCCGGAGAGGGGATCCCACAGGACCGCGAGGAGGCCGAGAGGTACTTCAGGCTCTCCGCCGACCAGGGCGACACCGACGCATGCCTCTGCATGGGTGGTATCCTGTTCGAGAGACGTGATTTCGAGGGTGCGGAGCAGTACTTCCTGTCAGCGGCCATGAAGGACGATGTCAAAGCACAGTACAATCTCGGCCTGTTGTACATCGGAGATTACCTAGGGGAACCCGACATGGAGAAGGCGAGGGAATGGTTCGAGTACTCCGCCGATCAGGGATTCGCATACGCCCAGACCATGCTCGGTAACATGTCGATGGAGACGGGTGATGTCGCGAAGGCCGAGGGATTCTTCAGATCCGCCGCTCAGCAGGGCGAGCCCATGGCACAGTACAACCTTGGTGCGATGGGTCTGTCCAATCAGATAAGGATGGATTTCCAGGAATCGGTGGAGTGGCTCACGAAGGCTGCACAGCAGGGTGTCGAGGATGCCTACAGGATCCTGATGCAGCTGAACTCCCAGCAGTGATTCACAGCAATCCTTCGAGCGAATCCAGCTCGTAGGTGCACTCCAACCCATCGGGTGTAAGACCGTTGTGCCTGTTGACGATGGCACAATCGATCCCGGCGTTGATGGCCGCGCCCGAATCGTTGGGGCTGTCCCCTATGTAGAGGACATCCTCTTTGGGAACGTCGAAGCGGGACAGTGCGAGCTCTATCGGGTCCGGGAACGGTTTGTGTCTCTCGGTATCACCGTATCCGACTATCGTCTCGATCATATCGAGCATCCCGTCCCGTCCCATCAGGTTCTCGATCTTGAAGGACATCTTGCCGGAGACTATCCCGAGCCTCCTCCCCCTGTTCCTCAGTTCTCTGAGGACCCTTTCCGTCTCCGGGAAGGGGGTTCCTGTCATGTACACGTCCGAACGGACTATGCGCATGAATTCGTCCTTGTATCTGTCATACAGACTCCAGTCTCCCACGTACCTCTCGAAGACCTGGTCCATGCTGAGTCCCGTGAACTCTCCGAACATGGAATCGTCGTATTCGACCCCGACCATCGGGAGGGCATGTCTGAGGATCTCCCTGATGCCCTCGTTTGTGTCGTAGAGGGTGTTGTCGAAGTCGAACAGATAGAGGCTGTATTCCCTCATTCCTTCGTACCGATGTAGATGTTGACGGCCCCGAAGCTCTTCACGTGGAACCTGGCATCCTTGAATCCGGCCCTGTTGAAGACCTTGACCATGTCCTCTCCGTAGGGGAATCCCTCGATGGATGCGGTGAGCCACTCGTATGCGGACTGCCTGCCGTCGATGGATTTTCCCTGATCGTACTTGCGACCCATCCTCTTGACCCTCTTCATGTAGATGTTGTAGAAGAAGCGGACTATCGAGTTCTTGGGTTTGGAGAGCTCGGCGACGATGACCTTTCCTCCGGGTGCGAGGACCCTGTGCATCTCGGTGACCGCACCGAGGATGTCGGTGACGTTCCTGAGCATGTATCCGGATGTGACCAGGTCGAATGTACCATCCTCATAGGGTAGTTTCAGGGCATCACCCTGCTTCCACTCGATCTTCACGGGGAGGTCCAGTTCGGCCTCCTTCTTCTCGGCGAGCTCGAGCATGGCAGGTGTGAGGTCCAGTCCGATGACGGTGGATCCAGCGCCTGCGGTCCTTGCCACATGGAACGCGATCTCCCCGGTACCGGTTCCGACATCGAGGCACTTCTTCCCTTTGATATCCCCGGCCTTCTTCATCATGAACCTGTGCCAGCCCTGGACCATTCCCATGGACATGATCTCGTTCATCTCGTCGTAGTATCCGGCGATCTCGGTGAAGACATCCTTGATGTACTCCTCCTTCCCTTCGAACTGCGTTCCCGTTTTGAGTTCTTCCTCTGCCATCTCAAATCACCATAGGTAGGACAATAGTCTGGATAACGAAACCGACCGTCAGCAGGACGCCGAAATGCCAGTTCAGTTTGAAGCACAGGGGCACCAGCATGAAACCTGCATGAGGGTCGGTCGGTGCCTTCCTGCTGTTAACGTAGAGTTTGTGGAAATCGTACAGTGTGATGAATGCGAGCGCGCATCCCACGGGTGCGACACCCGCGATGATCAGGACCAGGAGAATCGGGAATGCGACCGCGTTCTCGGCGAGGTACAGCCTCATCCCGTTCCCATAGGACATGTGACCGCACAGTGTCCCAACACCTGCCTTCTTGTCCTCCTCGTAGTCGCGCATCTCGTTCCCGCACAGGACGGCGGTGATCATGAACGCGTTCGGGAGGGATAGCATGAGGACATCCAAGGAATGTTGTCCGGTGAGAACGAAGTACGTCCCCATGGGCATCAGGAGTCCCATCATCAGGAACACCACGAACTGTCCCGCGCCGTGGTATTTGAACGAAAGGCCTAT
>CALYUZ010000106.1 GCA_945492685.1 uncultured Methanomassiliicoccaceae archaeon
ATATGGACATCGGGATGCTCCGGGGAGAACCTGTCTATCAATGTGCCGCAGTCGTCCCCGCTTATCCCGGGCATGCACGTCGTCACGACTGCAATCCTCTTCGAACCGGATGAGACGGCCTCCTCCAGAGACCTCTCCAGAAGATGGTTCCCTCCGAATATGGACACGGTGTCGTCCATGCAGGTGCAGACGAGGTTGTGATGGGGCCTCACCTGGAAAAGGTCCTTCTGATATAGATCGAGGACCGCCTTGTTCCTGGAGGTGTCCATCATGTACATGCAGCTGACCGGTCCGTGGAGTATCACCCTCACGTCGTTCATCTTCAGATACGCTGCAACGGCTCCGTATGCCGCGCATGAGCTCATCACCTTCGTCTCCTTTATGGAGGTACGATGGTGACAACCCGCGCAGCCGACTCGTCCGGTGATCTTACCGGTACCTGCGCGAATAGGCCTACCGGCGGCGAGATCGGACAACTGATCGTCATCCAACGGATGGGGATTCACCGCACATCTCACACCATCCCTGACATCGATGATCCTCATGGCGATGGAATCTACCCTCATCGAGAGATCGGAATCTGGGAACATCTCACGTACTGTGTGACCGTTGGCCTCCGCTTCGGCGAAGGTCCTGTCCCTCGGTATGACGGCTATGACATCGACGCCGGTGGCCTCCGCGAACCTGGAGACCATCTCGTCCTCTTTCTCGACCCCACGGGAGTTCTGTATGATGCCGATAACACGCGGCTTTCCCGTATCGAAGTTGGCTATCCCCTTCATGATGTTGTTCGCCGCGTACAGCGACATGAACTCGCCGGATGTCACCAGTATGACCCCGTCGGCGTACTCCCCCCTCAGGGGAACGGCGAATCCTCCGCAGACCACGTCCCCGAGGACGTCGTAGATCCTCACATCCGTGGGGAGTGAATCGGCACCGAGCTTCCTCAGGGTGTCGAATGTCGTGAGTATACCGCGACCGGCACATCCGATACCGGGTTCGGGACCTCCCGCCTCGGCGCAGAGGACCCCTTTCGAACCCTCCACGATGACATCGTCCAAGGTCCTCTTCCCCAACGGGACCGTCCTCACATAGTCCAGGACGGTGGTCTGGGACCTCCCTCTGAGAAGGAGACGGGTGGAGTCGTGCTTGGGGTCGCATCCGACCTGCAGGACCTTGAGACCCATTCCCGCGAGGGCGACCGAGATGTTGGCGGACATCGTCGACTTTCCGATACCGCCCTTTCCGTAGACTGCGACCTGATACATGTTGGGAAACACCTGTGGGATAATCACCCGTCACCGTATTAATACATTGGATGTATCATCCTACTGCTACCCCGGCACAGGGGTCTGCTTTTTCTAGATAGGAGTGAGATACACAATCATGAAAGCCGGAACCGCAGCGAGGCTGCTGAACCTGGCCGTCGCCATCGCGATCGCACTCATCGTGCTCGTGCCGGCGGCCCAGTCGCTCCTCGAGAATGATATGCAGTTACCGGAGATGGGAACCCAGGCGGTCTACGACCTCGAACTGATGGACAGTTGGTCGTTGGAGGACAACCTGGAGAGGGCCGTCTCCGGAAGGACCGGATGCACGGTCGAATACGGATCCGAGAGGACCGAAGTCACAGAAACGGGGATATCCGCCCTGTGTCAGAGGATCATGGAAAGCGGTGCCGACAAGGCCACCGTGAGGGATCCGGACGGGAGGATCATTGTTCAGGATCATATCACATACCGCAACGACCTCATCGTGGGGTTCGGAACCGGGGTGCAGATGCCGGGATTGGCCGGGACCGTCACCAAGATGGAACTTAGGACACACCTGATCAGCCCCGACGGGAAGGTGGACATCCTCACCAACGGATACGGGAACCCCAATCCGGGTGAGATCAGCGCCATCTGCGTCATACCCCTGGTGGTGTACAACATCGCGGCCGCCCACGGATGCTACATGGGACAGGTCGTCTCCCTCGAGTACGAGAGCATGGCCACCATCGACATAGACATGGGGAACAAGGACCCGATATCCAATGTATGCACCTACAGCGTGTTCAAGGACGGGGGGACGACATCCCTGTTCGTCACGGACTGCCCCGTGACCTGGACCGGAACGGCGAAGATAGGCGATGTGACCGTCTCATGCACATATTCCGAGGTGAACGTCATGACCATGTCCTGCGAGGGAAGTATATCCGAGACACTGGAGAAAGCGTTGGAGGACGGATGCCTCACGATAGACCTGGACGGTGACGGATACACCATGGATGAACGCATGTCATCATCGTTCATCTCCGCGATCAAGGCGATGGAGGCGACCCCATGAGCAAGGAGAAGAAGATGGAGAAGGACGAGAGGAGGCGCAGGGACAGCATCGCCCGCGGCGTCGGTACGATGATCGTCTCGTTCATCGGATACATCGTCGTCCCATACCTCATCCAATGGTACGTCTACCCCCTGTTGCCGGAGGGCATCGAGCTCGAAGGCATCTCCGAACTCCTGGACAGATGGGTCCTTGGAGGAGTCCCCATAATGATCGTATCCCTCTTCGTGGGATACTTCGGCATCGGGAGCAGAGGATGGCTAGCATCGTCCATCATACACAGTCTGCTGAGGATCGGTTGGGTGCTGTACGTGCTCAACTTCGGAGACCTCACCGGGATCTTCGCGATGGAGGATGACGGCGGCTGGCAGAGGGTGGATGTCGTCATCTACGGATTCATGTACCTGATGGTCGCACTGAGGCTGCTGAAGCTCCTGATCGTATACGGCGATTACAGGGACAACAGGTCCGCGTACCTGAACGGCGGAGAAGAACCCGTCGATAGAGGAAAGAAAAAGAAAGGGAAGAAGGACGACAACCCATCCTCCGACGGCATAAGAGTGAAGGGGAGGTTCAACTGACATGAGCTACAACATCGGGATTGACGAGATGAACGCGCCCAGCGCACCCTGCAGGGAGCTGAGGGGCAGGCTGGTGAAAGTCCATGTGGAGGACACGACCGGACTGGAGGACATACTGGAGTACGACTCCGTCGTGGACCTGGAGAAGGCCAAGGAGGCTGTCGGGGACTGGGAGGCGTTCCTCAAACGCAACAGGATCAACGCCGAGACCGACGCCGTCTACATGGACAAGGTGAAGAAGGAGGATGACAGGAAGCTCCTGGAGCCCCTTTCGGAGAAGGTCTGCACCGGATGGATCGTCATGGAGGGACTGTCCGAAGCCGATAAAGAGAGGGCACTTTCAAAAGCAGGTCCGGAGGACAGGCTCACCGGATGGGACGAGCTGTCATTCGACGAGATGAACGACATGTGCGCCAACTGCCCCCTGTCATGGGACAAGGGACGCGGATGCATCGGAGCGTTCGGACCGGACAACAGCCTCCTGCCGGAGATAGCGGAAAGGCACGGGTGCCCCATCGTTGCATCGGTACCCCAGTCTGCGAAGGACGGGAAGAGGTTCACCTCGGAGGATGCGAAAGAACTCCTAAGAGAGGTGGAGGTTCTCAAAGAAGCGCTTCCCGTCGAGGGCAAGATGATGGTCCGCCGCTACAGCGGTCCGGTGGAGAGGATGGAGGCCGTGGCCAAGATCTCCATCTCCGAGGGCTGCGGGTTCTTCTTCTTCTGAAAACACGGTCGGGAGGGATTCCCGGCCATTCCTTCATTCCATTTTATCCATATTCAACCGATTTGGTCAGGGATCACCCGTCGATATGGACCCTGTTGGATCTCACAAGGGAGTTCTTGCCGCAGAACACCATTCCGGTCATCACGACATCCCCGCAGATTCCCTGATGACCCTTACTCCTTTGGATCCGGTCGAAGACATGTTCCATGGCGGATTCCATCTGGTCCGTCTCATCGACACACTTTATCCCGATGACGATCGGTTCCTTACCCTCTATCCTGGGAAGCAGGAAGACGTCGACGGTGTGTCCGATACGGTCCGGTTCGGGGATGATGCGGTATTCTCTGTTCAGAGATCTGATCGCGATAGTGAAAACCGCAGCATAGTGCCTCTCATCGGTCGGATCGAAGAGACGCTGTTCGTCCAGGAGCGCATACAGGGAACACATCAGGGTGCTGTCATCCATGGATGTGAGTGCATCAGTGAGAACCTCGGTCTTATAGTCGCTCAGACCGATGATATTATTCAGATCAGGACCGACCCCTCTCAAG
>CALYUZ010000107.1 GCA_945492685.1 uncultured Methanomassiliicoccaceae archaeon
TTTTATACGAAGACACTGTGGACCATCCATGGACCCAGCCTGCACGGTGTACAAGACGATGGACTATCTCTCGAAGAAATGGACGGTTCTCATCCTCCTCGAGTTGAGCAAGGGCGGTGAATGGAAGAGGTTCTCCGAACTGAAGACCTCCATGAAGGAGATCACACCCAAGGTACTGTCCGAACGTCTGAAGGAACTGGAGGCGGAAGGGCTCATCGAGCACAGGGTGGATACATCCGAATTCCCCATCAGAAGTGAATACAGGCTCACGGAATGCAGCCTGGAACTGATAGACATCGTACGCGACATCAAGATGTGGGCCCTGAAATGGAAGATCGACAACGAGCCCTGCAAGCTTCAGAACTGCAGACTGTGCACCCTCTGACATCACAGGAACGACATCGATACCGCGATGACATCCGACATGTTGGTCTGGAACCATCCCAGGGATCCGGCGAATATGCTCTCCACACCCATCGCGGCGATGAAGAGTCCGATGATCTTCGTCATGATGCCCAGGGCCTGTTCACCCACATACCTCATGATGATAGACGAATTCCTCAGGATCACCCATGTTATGATCAATGCCAGGGCCCCTGCCACCATCACCGTCAGATAACCGTAGTGACTGGAGAACAATATCGCGGTAGTGATGACTCCCGGACCCGTCAGGATAGGCGATGCTATGATGGCCCACTTCGCACCCTTCTCGTCATCCATCTTGGAGAGGCTGAGTCCGAACACCAGTTCGATCGCCATCATGAGGAATATTATACCGCCGGCGACACGGAAGCTGTCCATGGTGACACCGAAGATCCCCATCAGGTCCTCTCCGATGAACATGAAGACGAACAGGAGGATTGCGGCAACCAGTGTGGCCTTGTCCGCATAGGCCTTCACCTCCCTCTCCTCAAGGCCCTTGGTGATGTTGATGAACATCGGGACACTCGCGAAAGGATCAAGGATGAAGAACAGGGAGACGGTCAGAGACAGCACTATTCCGATGTCCATATATGTACAGACTCCCCTCAGATGGATATATTCATTGCCATCCTACGCACATTTCACCAGGTTGGATCCTATGTATGCAACGGAGTCATACATGTCCCTACAGGAACATATGGAGGACCAATCAAGGGGTTTATGTACATTGGCGATCCTGGAATCACACATAGGAGGATGTGTGGATGGACAGAACAGGCAACACGGACATCAGGAGCGACTTCAGAACCCGCAAACTGACGACGGATGATCTGGACCAATACAACGCACTTCTCCGCTACGCATTCCAGGTCACCGAGATGGACCTGAAGAAAGCCGGATGGAAGGATGACGAATTCATCCAATCCAAGTTCCCGATCCTGGAGAGGGCCGATGTCCTCGGATGCTATGATGAGGAACAGCTGGTCTCACAGGTTGCGGTTTATCCCATCGAGATGAACATCTACGGCAGGATAGCTCCGATAGGTTGCGTCACAAGCGTGTCCACATATCCCGAATACTCCGGCAGGGGAATAATGTCCAGGCTCCTTTACCAAAGCCTCCATGACATGAGGGAGAGAGGCCAGGCCATGGCAATCCTGTTCCCGTTCTCCATCCCACTCTACAGGAGGTTCGGATGGGAGATCATATCCAACAAGATCTCCTACATCATCAAGGACAACCAGATCCCGAACAGGAAGAAGAGCGCCAAGGGGTATGTCCGCCGTGTGGACTGGGATGATGAGGATTTCATGGAACTCCACATGGAGTTCGCCAAACAGACCCATGGATGCCTACTACGCAATGCCGCCGCATGGGACGAGTACTGGAGGTGGGAGTCCGAGGACACCATGGTGGCCGTGTACTACAACGCCTTCGACAAACCGTTGGGATACATGGTGTACATGATCTCCGAGGATGTGATGCACATCAAGGAGATGATCTACCTCAACAGGGAGGCGCACAACGGCCTATGGGAGTACATCCGTGCCCATTACTCGATGATAGACGAGGTACGCGGGAACAGCTACTACAACGAACCGATAGCCTTCGACCTGGAGGACGGCGACATCAAGGAGGGGATACGTCCGTACATCATGGGCAGGATCGTGGATGTGAGGACGTTCTTCTCGCACTACCACTGCGACCCCACGGAGGAGGATTCCCTGATAACATTCGAGGTGGAGGACGATTTCCTGGAATGGAACAACGGCGAGTTCACCGTGAGTTTCTCCAAGGGCACCTGCACGGTTGTGGATGGACCGGGCGATTTCAGGGTCAGCCTCGGCATCGGAACGTTGACCACGCTGCTCATGGGATACAAGACCGCTGCCCAGCTACACAGGATGGAGAGGATCAAAGGGGACATCCTCTCGATACAGGCTATCGACGAGACGCTGCTCCACGAGACCCCGTACATCTCGGATTACATCTGAGCGTCCATACCCATCCTTCTGGTCCGAACGTCGCCATCTGAAGGTACTTTTATATCCAAAAAGCGATAGCGGCGCAGGGATGCATGGATGGATGAGATACTTCTACTGACGAGTCTCGCAGTGCTTGTATTACTTGCAGGACTGTGCTCCATCGTTTTCAACAAGCTGAAGCTCCCTCCGCTCATCGGTTACCTCGTGGCGGGAATAATCGTCGCCAACTTCTGGACATTGAACGAAGAAGGGCAGAGCGTCGTCGAGATATTGTCGGACATGGGATTGGTCATGCTGATGTTCTGCATCGGATTGGAGATCAATCTGAAGAAGATCAAGAAACAGGGTCTCTTCGCCATAGAGGTCGCAGCCATACAGCTACCGCTGATGGTGTTCGGCGGATTCCTGGCAGGAACCCTGTTGGGCTTCAACACGCTCCAATGCATCACACTGGGTGCGATCATCTCGGGTTCCAGTACTGCCGTGGTCATGGCGGTCCTCAAATCCCAGGGGAAGCTGGACAAGGAACACATCGAGATGCTCGTCCTGATCACCATCATGGAGGACATAGGCCAGGTCATCATACTGTCCATCCTCACCCCCATGCTGGCGGGAACATCGCTGAACACCAACGGACTCATCGTGATGATCATCAGCATCCTGGTGTTCATGATCGCTAGCATCGTCATCGGACTCCGCATCGTGCCCCGCATCATGAACTGGGTCTCGGACAATGTGTCCTCCGAGGTCCTGGTGGTGTTCTCCATCGGAATGGCATTCGGAATGGCCCTTCTGTCCACATTCGTCGGACTCTCGATGGCTATCGGAGCGTTCCTGATGGGTATGATGGTCGCCTCCTGCAGGAAGAGCAAGGAGATCAACCACGACATCGAGCCCATGAAGAACCTGTTCATGGCCATGTTCTTCATATCCATCGGAATGGAGATCAGCCTGAGCACACTGGTCGACAACATCGGCATGATCGTGATATTCTACCTGATATTCGCATGCTTCAAGATCGGAACTGTGTTCCTGGCGTACTGGGTGGGCAACGAGAAGGCCCGCACCGGATTCATATCCGCGGTCAGCCTGGCCGCCATGGGAGAGTTCGCATTCATCATCGCCAAGGAGGCCCTGGACCACAACGTCGTCGACGATGCGTTCTACACCTCGGTCATCGGAGCCGCACTGATCTCCATGATAATGCTGCCGTTCCTCACAAGATATGCCGACAGGATATGGGACAAGGCAGAGGAGAAGTGTCCGGCCAGGGCAAGGTCGGTCATCGACAGGATCAACATTGCCAGAGACAACCTCTACATGAACATGGCCGCAACGTCCAAGAAGTCCCAGAAGGCCCTGCACAGGAGCATGACCCATGCGTACATGAACGTCATGTTCATCGCCCTCATCGAGATCCTGTTCTACGTCCTCATGCCCTACGGAATCGATTGGCTCCAGAACGCATTCGGCGGTAACGAGACCGTGTGGGGGATCGGACTGCTGGTCCTGAACTTCCTTGCACTGGCGATACCCACATATCATCTGGTCAACAACACGAAGTACCTCGACGAACTGGTCATCGCGGGTGCGAAACGCGTAGCACACATGAACGGCCAGGAAGGGGAGCCGGG